>NZ_JCBAMR010000030.1:0-82309 GCF_059760425.1 Achromobacter sp. RT286_PF | reverse complement strand
CGCCAAGACGGCTTGCGCCGTCTGGCCTTCGCGATCACCACGGCCTTCGCCGCGGTTGCCGCGATCGCCACGATCCTGGCGGTCACCGCGTTCGCCTTCGCCACGGCGGTTGCCACGGGCGTGGTGGCGGCTGCCTTCGCCGCCTTCGGCACCTTCACCGCGCGATTCGCCACGGCGATTGTTGCGGTTGCGATCCGAGCCATGGCGTTCACCACGGCGTTCCTGGCCATCATGGCCGGCACGACCCTTGCCGCGACCGGAGGCGGCGCGCTTGGCGCTGTCTTCCTGGGCGGTGGGGGCAGGCTTGGCGGCTTCGGAGCCACCGGTCAGCCAGCCGACCAGGCGCTTGAACAAGCCGCCCAGGCCGCCCGTTGCGGCAGCCGGTGCGGCGGGCGCAACGGCGGGCGCGGCCGGCGTGGACGAGACCGGGGCCGGCTGCGAGGGCGTGATGCCCTTGACCAGAGCTTCCGGACGCGCCTTGATTTCGCTTTCGCGCGGTTGCCACGGCGCGTTCGTGGCGGGAGCTTCCACCAGTTCGAAACTGGTCTTCAGCTCTTCCAGGCGCGGGTCGTCATGGCGCAGGCGTTCGATGTGGTGATGCGGCGTTTCCAGATGCTTGTTCGGGATCAGCATCAGGTTGACCTTCAGGCGGGCTTCCATCTTGGTGATGTCGGCGCGCTTTTCATTCAGAAGATAGGTGGCAACATCCACCGGCACCTGGGCGTGGACCGCCGCGGTGTTTTCCTTCATGGCTTCTTCTTGCAGCAGGCGCAGCACGTGCAGGGCGCTGGATTCCGCATCGCGGATCACGCCGGTGCCGTTGCAGCGCGGGCAGGTGATGTGCGAGCCTTCGTTCAGGGCCGGGCGCAGGCGCTGACGCGACAGTTCCATCAGGCCAAAGCGCGAAATCTTGCCCATCTGAACGCGGGCACGGTCGAAATGGAGAGCATCGCGCAGGCGCTGTTCGACGGCGCGCTGGTTCTTGCTGTCTTCCATGTCGATGAAGTCGATGACGATCAGGCCGCCCAGGTCGCGCAAGCGCAATTGGCGGGCCACTTCGTCGGCCGCTTCGGAGTTCGTGCGCAGCGCGGTTTCCTCGATGTCGGCGCCGCGCGTGGAGCGGGCCGAGTTCACGTCAACGGAAACCAGTGCTTCGGTGTGGTCGATCACGATGGCGCCGCCGGACGGCAGTTGCACCGTGCGCGAATACGCCGTTTCAATCTGGTGTTCGATCTGGAAGCGCGAGAACAGCGGGATGTCGTCGCGGTAGCGTTTGACGCGCTGGACGTTGTCCGGCATCACCACGCTCATGAAGGCGGTGGCCTGATCGGCGATCTCGTCGGTATCGATCAGGATTTCGCCGATTTCGGGCGAGAAATAATCGCGGATGGCCCGGATGACCAGGCTGGATTCCAGGTAGATCAGGATGGGCGCGGAGTTGTCGCGGGCAGCGCCGTCGATGGCGGTCCACAGCTGCAACAGGTAGGACAAGTCCCACTGGAGCTCTTCGACATTGCGGCCGATGCCGGCGGTACGGGCAATGATGCTCATGCCCTGGGGCAGCTCAAGCTGCTCCATCGTGTCGCGCAGTTCCTGGCGATCTTCGCCCTCGACGCGGCGCGAAACGCCACCGCCACGGGGGTTGTTGGGCATCAGGACCAGGTAGCGGCCAGCCAGCGAGATGAACGTGGTCAGGGCTGCGCCCTTGTTGCCGCGTTCTTCTTTTTCGACCTGAACGATCAGTTCCTGGCCTTCGCGCAGCGCATCCTGGATGCGGGCGCTACGGACATCGACGCCTTCCTTGAAGAAGCTGCGAGCAACTTCCTTGAAGGGCAGAAAGCCGTGACGGTCTTCACCGTAGTTGACGAAGCAAGCTTCCAGGCCGGGTTCGATCCGGGTAATGACACCTTTGTAGATGTTGCCTTTGCGTTGTTCGCGGCCGGCAGTCTCGATGTCGAGGTCGATGAGTTTTTGCCCATCAACGATAGCGACGCGTAATTCTTCCTGATGCGTCGCATTGAACAGCATGCGCTTCATGAGAGGGTTTCTCCGTTGTCATGACGCGCCGATATCGGCGCGTGACCTCGGGTCACTCGGGCTGCGGCTGAAGCGGGCAAGAAATGCGGACCGTACCTGGGCGGCGCCCAGGCGTATCCGCCGCGGGTCAGGCGGGCACGTCGTGCCGTGGGGCACGGGGTTCTGTCAGCAGGAGGGTCAGCTTCACTGAATGTGGTTTGACGGAAAAATTGCTGTGAACGGCAGTTGCGGTCGGATTGGTTGCCTACACGCAGCTGGTGCTTTAAATATGCGACGATTCTTGCAGTGCTTCAGAGCCGCTTGCGGCATGCAACGGACCTGCTGGGACAGCGGGCAAAGTGAATGCCACACCACTATCCGGCAGGGCGCGGTTGCGCCGGCGACCAAGAGACCCAGGGGTTGAATCAGCAGGCAGTACAATAGCGGCCCGCGCGCTCGACGGAGTTGCGTACTTGTTTGCATCTCTACGCCAGGCGGCTAGTTCAGCCCCTTAAGGCTGTCCCGATTATATGTCGCTTTCCGCAATGCGCAAAGAAACTTCCTCCCCCATATCCCCCTCTAAAGCCGCCCCCGCCGTCCGTATGGTGGAGGTCGATGGCGAACACGCCGGCCAGCGTCTGGACAACTTCCTGATGCGCCTGTGCAAGGGCGTGCCCAAGACCCACATCTACAAGGCCATCCGTGGCGGCGAGGTGCGTGTAAACAAGGGACGCATCTCGGTCGACTATCGCATCGTGGCGGGCGACATCGTCCGCATCCCGCCCTTGCGCCTACCTGATCCGGGCAAGCCGCGTCCGGTGCCGGGCGCCGAGTTCCCCGTGGTGTTCGAAGACGACGCGCTGCTGGTGGTGGACAAACCCGCCGGCGTGGCGGTGCATGGGGGCAGCGGGGTGTCGTTCGGCGTGATCGAGCAACTGCGCGCCGCGCGGCCCGATGCCAAGTTCCTGGAGCTGGTGCATCGCCTGGACCGCGAGACGTCCGGGCTGCTGATGGTGGCCAAGAAACGCAGCGCCTTGCTGGCGCTGCACGCGATGCTGCGCGAAGGCAAGGGCGACAAGCACTATCTGGCGCTGGTCCAGGGCGATTGGGTGAATGACCGCCAGCACATCAAGCTGGGCCTGTCCAAATGGACGACGCAATCCGGCGAGCGGCGCGTTAAGGTCGACCCGGACGGCCAGACCGCGCACACCATCATCACGCTCAAGCAGCGTTTCGGCGGTTACAGTCTGGTCGACGCGGAACTGCGCACCGGTCGTACGCATCAAATCCGGGTGCACCTGGCGGCCAGCGGCTTTCCCATTGTGGGCGATGACAAATACGGGCATGACGACGTGCGCGCGGAATTTTCGCGCATGGGTTTCGGTCGGATGTTCCTGCATGCTTATCAATTGACCCTGGCCCACCCGGTCACCGGCGAGCCCATGACCCTGACCGCCGAGCTGCCGCCCGCCTGCCAAAAAATACTGAAACAACTGGAGTCGGTCTGATTATGTCGTCGTATTCGCTGGTCGTTTTTGACTGGGATGGCACCCTGATGGATTCCACGCACAGCATCGTGGCCGCCATCCAGGGCGCTTGCCGGGACCTGGAATTGGCGGTGCCGTCGGCGTCCGAGGCTAGCTGGGTGATCGGTCTGTCCCTGGAAAGCGCGTTGCGTCGTGCCGTGCCGGAGCTGACGCAGGCGATGATGCCGCGCTTTCTTGAGCGCTACCGCACCCACTACCTGCTGCGCGACCCCGAACTGCGCCTGTTCGACGGCATTCCCGAACTGTTGCAGACCCTGGCCGACCAGAACGTGCGCTTGGCGGTGGCCACCGGCAAAAGCCGGGTCGGCCTGACCCGCGCGCTGGCGGCGACGGGCCTGGGTCCGCTGTTTGACGCCACGCGCACGGCGGACGAAACCTTCAGCAAGCCGCATCCCGCGATGTTGCACGAGCTCATGCAGGAGCTGGGCGTGGACCCCGCTCGCGTGGTGATGGTGGGCGACACCTCGCATGATCTCCAGATGGCGGTCAATGCGGGCGTGCACGGCCTGGGCGTGACCTATGGCGCGCATACCGTGAAGGAACTTCAGGGTTGTGCGCCACAGGCGGTGCTCGATACCGTGCCGCTGGTGCGTGAATGGCTGCTGCCCCGGGTGTCGGCCGGCGCCTGATCCGGGAAAGATCGCACACGGGGCGCGCCGCCGCGGAATATCATGGGGCGGCGCAGCGTCTATGACTTGTACCCGGCGGCTACGGCCGACGGTCGGTGAACCGGAGACCACGATGTTGATACGCAAGCCCCACGATATTGCCCCGTCCGAAATTACCGACGAAGCGGTCTGGCGTTCGCGCCGCGACCTCATGTTGCGCGCGGGGCTCACGGCCGCCGCCCTGGGGCTGCCCGGCTGGGCTGCGCGCAGCGCGTTCGCCCAAGACGCCGGCACACTGACCGGCAAGCCCAACGGGTCGCTCAGCGTCATGGACAAGCAGACATCGCTTGCCGACATCACGTCCTACAACAACTACTACGAATTCGGCGTCGACAAGGGCGACCCTGCCGCCAATGCCGGCAAGCTGAAGACGCGTCCGTGGACGGTCAGCGTCGAAGGCGAGGTGGGCAAGCCGCGCACATTCTCCATCGACGATCTGCTCAAGCTGGCGCCCATGGAAGAACGGGTCTATCGGCTGCGCTGTGTCGAAGGCTGGTCGATGGTGATTCCGTGGGTGGGCTATTCGGTGTCCGAGTTGCTCAAGCAGGTGGAACCCACCGGCAATGCCAAATACGTGGAATTCGTCACGGCAGTGCAGCGCGAGAACATGCCCGGCGTGCGCGCCGCGATCCTGGAATGGCCCTACGTCGAGGCGTTGCGCATCGACGAGGCCATGAACCCCCTGGCCATGCTGGTGTTTGGCGTCTACGGCAAGGTGCTGCCGAACCAGAACGGCGCGCCGCTGCGCCTGGCCGTGCCCTGGAAGTATGGTTTCAAGTCGGCCAAATCGCTGGTCAAGATCCGTCTGGTGGAAAAGATGCCGGAATCTTCCTGGATCAAGGCGGCGCCCCAGGAATACGGGTTCTACGCCAACGTGAACCCGAACGTGCCGCATCCGCGCTGGAGCCAGGCAACCGAGCGCCGCATCGGCGAAGACGGCCTGTTCAGCCCCAAGCGCAAGACGCTGATGTTCAACGGCTATGGCGAACAGGTGGCATCGCTTTATCAGGGCATGGACCTGAAGGCGAATTACTGAATAACGCCATGTCCGAGGTTTCCTCCCGGCGCGCCGCTGCACCGCCCGCCAAGACGCAGCTTTCCGCCAAGACTGTCGGGCGCTTCAAGCCGGTCCTGTTCCTGCTGGGCCTGGCGCCGTTCGCGCGCTGGGTGTGGCTGGGCATGGATAACGGGCTGACCGCCAACCCGGTCGAATTCCTGACTCGTTCGTCCGGTACCTGGACGCTTGTCTGCCTGCTGGTGACACTGTCGATCACGCCGCTGCGTCGCCTGACGGGGCAGCCCGCCTTGGTGCGCGTGCGCCGCATGTGCGGCCTGTTCGCGTTTTTTTACGGCGCCATGCATTTCATGGCCTGGGTCTGGTGGGACCGAGGGCTGGACCCCGCGGCAATGTTGCAGGATATCGGCGAACGTCCCTTCATCACCGTGGGTTTCGCAGCGTTCGTGCTGATGACGGCGCTGGCGGCTACGTCCACCCAGTGGGCGATGCGCCGCCTGGGCAAACGCTGGCAGCAATTGCACCGCGCCATTTATGCGATCGGCCTGCTGGCGGTGTTGCATTACTGGTGGCACAAGGCGGGCAAGAATGACCTGACCCAGCCGGCCTTGTACGCCGCCGTGCTGGCGCTGCTGCTAGGCTGGCGCATCGTGGCGTGGTGGCGCCGCCGCGCTCGCTGACGCGCCTACAGCATTGCAAACATGATCGCGGCGGTTTCCAGGTCTGGCTGGCCGTCGTGCAAGCTGGGCCGGTAGTGCATCTGGAATGCGGCCAGCGTATTGATCGTGGCGGGGTCCAGCTTGCCGTCCTGCCCGCAGGCGTAGCCCAGCCGCTGCAACTGCTGCTGAAACCATGCCACGTCGGGCAAGCCTTGGGCCTGCAACCGAGCCAGATGCTGGGCCGCGCCGGCCTCGTCGTACCAGCGGCCGATACCGGCCGCCGCCAGGGCCTTCCAAGGGAACAGTGGGCCGGGGTCGACCTTGCGCTGCGGCGCGATGTCGCTATGCCCCACGACGTTTTCCGGCGCCACACCGTGGCGTTGGATCAGATCGCGCAGCAGGATCGTCAGCGCCCGCACCTGACGGTCGTTGTAGGCGTGCCAGGCGGGTTTGCCGTCGGCGCCTTCGGTCCAGCCCGGGTTGACGATTTCGATACCGATCGACGTGCTGTTCATGGCGATATTGCCGTACCAGGAGCTCGCCCCGGCGTGCCATGCGGCGCGATTTTCATCCACCAGCCGATAGGCGCGCCCGGCGTCGTTGATCAGGTAGTGCGAACTGACCTTGCCCTGCGATAGCAGCTTGAGCGAGGTGGCGTCGTCGACCGTGGTGTAGTGCAGAACGATGCTGCGTACGCGGCTGGCCTGGCCGACGGCGGTGATGGATGTGTCTAGATCCAGGCCGGCCGGGCCACGCGCGGCGCAGCCGGCTAGCACTGCCGTGGCCAGCAGGGTGGTGATAAGGCGAAACATGAGTTAGCGGGCCAGATAGAGGAAAAGCGTGGGCAGCTTGTCGAGTTGGGGCGCCGGCAGTTTCTTCCAGTCGGCCACGGTGTGCGTGACCACCCATTCGTCCGCGGTGGTGACCGAACGGGCCACGCACAGCTTGGTATCGCCTTTCAGCGCGGCCAGCAGGGTGGAGAACATGGCCGCGTTGCGATAGGGGGTTTCGATCAGCAACTGCGTCTGGTTGTGCTTGGCGGAATGCTGCTCCCAGGCTTTCAACTGCTTGGCGCGCTCGGCCGGGTCCACCGGGGCGTAGCCGTGGAAGGCAAAGCGCTGCCCGTCCAGCCCACTGGCCATCAGACCCAGCAAGATGGACGACGGGCCCACCCACGGTTTGACCGTGATGCCCAGGCGGTGCGCAGCGTCCACGACTTTTGCGCCAGGGTCCGCCACGGCAGGACAGCCGGCTTCGGACACCAAGCCGATTTCGGCGCCGTGCTTGACCGGCGCCAACCAGGCGTTGATCTGCCCGACGTCAATTTTCTCCGTCAGGGTGTGAATCGTGATTTCCTGAAGCGGGCGGGTTGTGCCGATCAGTTTGAGAAAGGCGCGTGCCGTCTTGGCATTTTCGGCGATGTAGGTGTCCAGGCGTCCGGCCAGCGCACGCACGTCGGCGGGCAACCAGCGTTCGGGCGGGGCATCGCCCAGGCCCACGGGAATCAGGTGCAGGGCGCCGCTCATGCCGGCCCGCCCGGTGCGTCCAGCGGATCCAGGCCAAACTGCGCCAGCATGCGCGTCAGCGCGATCAGCGGCAGCCCGATAATGGCGGTCGGGTCATCGCTCTGGATGCTTTCCATTAGTGCAATACCCAGGCTTTCCGCCTTGGCGCTGCCTGCGGTATCGTAGGGTTCTTCGGCGCGCAGATAGGCGTCGATGGCGCGTTCTGACAGCTGGCGAAAGTGGCAACGCGTGACGATGTCGGCTTGCTCGATGCGCTGGCCGTCCGTAACCGCCAGCGCGCTATGAAATTCCACGATCTGGCCCGACAGGGCCCGCAATTGCGCCTGGGCGCGCGGGAAGTCGCCCGGTTTTCCGATAGGCTGGCCGTCGATGGTCGCCACCTGATCCGACCCGATAACGATGCTGCCCGGATGGTTCGCCGCCACGGCCATGGCCTTGGCCACCGACAGCCGCAAGGCCAGCGCGTCGGGCGTTTCGCCCGGTTGTGGCGTTTCGTCCACATCGGGAGAAACGGCGGTAAAGGGCAGGCGCAGGCGCGATAGCAATTCTTTGCGGTAAGGCGAGCTGGAAGCGAGGATCAGGCTAGGCTTTGAAGGCATGCGGTATTTGACGTTAAAGCGTAAGTCGCAGTATTATCTAACGTTTTGCGGGATTTTTGCAGCGCGAAGGCGAAAGCTTTAAGCCTCTGGGTGCAGTGGCTTTGGTGCAGTGGCCCAGTGCCGCAGCCTGAGCGCGGTGGAATCTCGCAAATGCAAAGGATTTGATCATCAAGCGCATCGATGCATTCGCATTTGCCCATAGCGGCAAGCAAGCGCAAGGCACCATACCTCTTGTGCGGTTTACGCGCGCGGTTGAAGGGTTACCCGAACAACCGCCGGGCGATGCCGGGCTTGTGACGTGGTCCGTGCGCGGTGAGATTGGCAAGTCAGGGCTGTTGCTTGGCCGGCCGCTTCTGCATGTTCACGTGCAGGCGAATCCGGTGCTGGTATGCCAACGGTGCAATGCGCCGTTCGTGTATCCGGTCGATAGCGAAGTCCTCTTGCAGCTGGTTAAGTCTGAAGCCGACCTTGACGATGGTTTTACCAACGGTGATGTTACCGACGGTCATTCCGCCGGCAGCGACGACGAAGACGAAGAAGGAAATGGTTTTGTGTCCAACCAACCCGAAAAGGTGGTGGGTTCACATCATTTTGATCTGCTGGCCCAGGTCGAAGATGAGCTCATTCTGAGCGTTCCGTATGTGCCCAAGCATGATGTATGCCCGGGCGCGCAGGCCAAAGTCAGCGAAGTTCCTGAAGAACCCGCTGTCAAGCGTCCGTCGCCGTTTGCGGTGCTGGAACAACTGAAGCACAAAGATTGAGATCAACATCGGGCCGCATCGCGTACAATGCGCCCCGTTTCTAGGAGTCATCATGGCCGTTCAACAAAACAAGAAGTCCCCCTCCAAGCGCGGTATGCACCGTTCGCACGATTTTCTGGTTGCTCCGTCGACCGCCATCGAGCCGAACACCGGTGAAACGCACCTGCGCCACCACATCAGCCCCAATGGCTTCTATCGTGGCCGCAAGGTCCTGAAGACCAAGGCCGACGAATAAGGCCCCCGGGCCGAACTCGTACTCGGACCAATTCGGCTGAACGCTGATACCTGGCACCCGTGATACGCATCGCCATAGACTGTATGGGCGGAGACTTCGGTCTGCCCGTCACGATTCCGGCTGCGATCGAGTTCGCCCGGCAATTTCCGGATACCCGGCTATTGCTGGTCGGGCTTCCCGACGCGATCGAAGCGGCGCTCTCCGAGCACCGCGACGTTGCGCGCGATCGTATGGAAATCGTGGCGGCTTCTGAAGTCGTCACCATGGACGACCCGGTCGAGGTCGCCCTGCGCCGCAAAAAAGACTCCTCCATGCGCCTGGCCGCCCAGTCCGTCAAGGACGGGCGCGCCGACGCCTGCGTCTCCGCGGGCAACACCGGCGCATGGATGGCCATTTCACGCTACGTGCTCAAGACGCTGGACGGCATTGACCGGCCCGCTATCGCCACGTCCATTCCCAACCAGACGGGCCGCGCCACCACGGTGCTGGACCTGGGGGCGAATGTGGACTGCACGGCCGAGCACCTACTGCAATTCGCCATCATGGGCGCCGCGCTGTCACAAGCCGTCGACCACCGTGAAAGCCCGACCGTGGGCTTGCTCAACATCGGCGAAGAAGTCATCAAGGGCAACGAAGTCGTCAAGGAAGCCGCCGAGCTTCTGCGCGGCAGCCCGCTGAATTTCTACGGCAACGTGGAAGGCAACGATATCTTCAAGGGCACGGTCGACGTCGTCGTCTGCGACGGCTTTGTCGGCAACGTCGTGCTCAAGTCCGTCGAAGGGCTTGCGAAGATGCTGTCCAGCATCATCCACGAAGAATTCAAACGCAATATCTTCACGTTGCTGGCCGGCGCCATCGCCAAGCCGGTGCTGAACCGTTTGCGCAACCGCGTCGACAACCGCCGCTATAACGGCGCCGCGTTGTTGGGTTTGCGCGGCGTGGTCATCAAGAGCCACGGTTCGGCGGATGTCTACGCCTACGGATTTGCGTTGCAACGAGCCCGCGAAGCCGTAGTGAGTAAACTGCTGGAGCGCACCGCTCAGACGGTCGCTCAGATTACCAAGCGCGTTCAGTCGGAAGAGGGCGCCGCAACGCCTCCCGCGAACGTGGCTGGGGACACCGCTTGATGGATACCGCAATGAAATATTCCGCGATCGCGGGCACCGGCAGCTTCTTGCCGGAACGCGTGGTTTCGAATGACGAACTGGCAGCGGAACTGGCGACGCGCGACATCGCTACGTCCGACGAATGGATCGTCGAGCGCACCGGCATCCGCCAGCGCCATCTTGCCGAGCGTGGCGTCACGACCAGCCAGCTCGCCACGGAAGCATCGCGCCGCGCGCTGGCCGATGCGGGCGTGGACGCCTCCGAGGTCGACCTCATCATCGTCGCCACCTCCACCCCCGATTTCGTGTTTCCCAGCACGGCCTGCCTCGTGCAAGCCAACCTGGGCGCCAAGGGATCGGCGGCATTCGACGTCCAGGCCGTGTGCAGCGGCTTCGTCTACGCGCTGACCACTGCTGACAGCTTCGTGCGCGCCGGCCGCGCCCGTTGCGCGCTGGTGATCGGCGCCGAAGTGTTTTCGCGCATTCTTGACTGGAACGACCGCAGCACGTGCGTGTTGTTCGGCGACGGCGCGGGCGCCGTGGTGCTCAAGGCGTCCGACGAACCCGGCATCATGGCCGCGCAGTTGCATGCCGACGGCAGCCAGATGAAGATCCTCAGCGCTGCGGGCAACGTAGCCTATGGCGACGTCACCGGCGACCCGTTCCTGCGCATGGACGGGCAGGCGGTGTTCAAGCAGGCCGTCACCGTGCTGGATCGCTCGGCGCGCGACACCTGCGCCGAAGCCGGCATCGAGGTCGCCGACGTCGACTGGCTGATTCCTCACCAGGCCAACGTGCGCATCTTGAACTTCCTGGCGCGCAAGCTTGCCGTGCCGGTCGAGAAAGTCGTCATTACCGTTGATAGCCACGCCAACACCTCCGCGGCCAGCGTGCCGCTGGCACTGGATGCCGCGCGCCGCGATGGCCGCGTCAAGCCCGGCCAGCTCATCCTGATGCAAGGCGTGGGCGGCGGATTCACCTGGGGCTCGGTACTCGCTCGCATGTAAGTGCGCGTCCCGGCGGATGGCGCATCGCGCGCCGCCGCCGCGAGGGCACGCCTGACATCCCACACAGATACTGAATCAATCCAACCGGTCAATCATGAAAATTGCTTTTGTCTTTCCCGGCCAAGGGTCGCAAGCTGTCGGCATGCTGGATGCCTGGTCGGGCGTCGCTGCCGTCACGGATACCGTGGCGCGTGCTTCTGAAGCGCTGGGCCAGGACCTGGGCGCGTTGATCGCGCAGGGCCCGGTGGAACAGCTGAATCTGACGACGAACACGCAGCCCGCCATGTTGACGGCCGGCGTGGCGCTCTACGCTGCCTGGACCGCTGCTGGCGGTCGCAAGCCGGACGTCGTCGCCGGCCACAGCCTGGGCGAATATGCCGCGCTGACCGCCGCCGGTTCGCTGGCGCTTGAAGACGCCGTGCGCCTGGTGCGCGTGCGCGCCGACGCCATGCAGGCCGCCGTGCCGGTCGGTACCGGCGCCATGGCCGCCATCCTGGGGCTGGACGATGACGCGGTGCGCAATGCCTGCGCTGCCGCGGCCCAGGGCGAAGTGGTTGAAGCCGTCAATTTCAACGCGCCCGCGCAAGTCGTGATCGCCGGCCACAAGGCCGCTGTCGAACGCGCCTGCGAACTGGCCAAGGCCGCCGGCGCCAAACGCGCGCTGCTGCTGCCGGTGTCCGCGCCTTTCCATTCCAGCCTGCTCAAGCCCGCCGCCGACGTGTTGGCCGGCGCATTGGCGAACGCCACCGTGTCCGTGCCGCAGATTCAAGTCATCAACAACGTTGACGTGGCCTCGCCCACGGAACCTGGCGCGATCCGCGATGCGCTGGTGCGTCAGGCATGGCACCCTGTGCGCTGGGTGGAAACCCTGCGCGCCATGAAGGCGCAAGGCGTCACGCACGTTATCGAATGCGGTCCCGGCAAGGTGCTGGCCGGACTGACCAAGCGTATCGACCCCGAACTTACCGGCCTGGCCATTACCGATCCTGCTTCACTTGAAGCCGCGTTGGCCGTCGTTAACGGAAATTAAAGACATGGACAACTCGATCGAACTGCAAGGCAAGATCGCGCTGGTGACCGGCGCCACGCGCGGGATCGGCCGCGCCATTGCCCAGGAATTGGCCTCGCGCGGCGCAACCGTCGTTGGAACCGCCACCACGGAATCCGGCGCGGCCGCCATCACCGAAGCCTTGGCGCCCCTGGGCGGCCGTGGCGTGGTGCTGAACGTGACCGACGCCGAAGCCTGCGACGCGCTGATTGACGCGCTGGGCAAGGACGGCGGTGGTCCGCACATCCTCGTCAACAACGCCGGCATTACCCGCGATACGTTGGCGATGCGCATGAAAGACGACGACTGGTCGGCCGTGCTGGACACCAACCTGACCTCCGTTTTCCGCCTGTCGCGCGCCGTGATGCGCAGCATGATGAAGGCCCGCTGGGGACGCATCATCAACGTCACGTCGGTCGTCGGTTCCAGCGGAAATGCGGGCCAGGCCAACTACGCCGCCGCGAAGGCCGGCGTGTCGGGCATGTCACGTGCCCTGGCTCGTGAGTTGGGTAGCCGCAACATCACCGTGAACTGCGTTGCGCCGGGTTTCATCGACACCGACATGACGCGCGCGCTGGCTGAGAGCCAGACCACGGCGCTGCTGCAACAGATTCCGCTGGGCCGTTTGGGCTCGCCCGAAGACATCGCCCATGCGGTGGCCTTTTTGTCCGGGCCGCAAGCGGGTTACATTACCGGCACCACCCTGCACGTCAACGGCGGGATGTACATGCAATAAATCACGAATTGCGCACCAGGCGGCTCAGGCCGTCGCGCAGTTCAACCGGAAACGCCGCATACCGATATTCCTGTGCCTGCGGGCGACAGAACCAGTGCGCGGTGTTATTTTTGTCACGGCCAGGCGTTGCTTTCCTCTACGCTTGGCTATAATTCGCGGGATTTTTCCCAATTGGAGATCTGCATGGAAAGCATCGAACAGCGCGTCAAGAAGATCGTCGCTGAACAACTTGGCGTTAACGAAGCCGAGATCAAGAACGAATCCTCCTTCCTTGACGACCTCGGTGCCGATTCGCTCGACATGGTCGAACTGGTCATGGCGCTCGAAGACGAATTCGAGACCGAGATCCCCGACGAAGAGGCCGAAAAGATCACGACCGTGCAACAAGCGATTGACTACATCAATTCGCACGGTAAGCAGTAAGCTCAACCTATATCGTTCCGGTTGCCCGACATTCGGGGCCAACCGGGAAACGGGGCGGTTTCAGGAATTTGCCGTGTGGTCCGCGTGCGGGAAGGGCGTTGTAATGCCCGACCCGCTTTCGCGCGGGCCACACGTGCAGCGCATCCCGAAAGCCGCCTTTCTTTTGTCTGTTTGAGGAGTCATCCGTGAAGCGACGTGTCGTCATCACCGGCCTGGGTATTGTTTCTCCCGTTGGAAACGACCTGACCACCGCTTGGGACAATATCGTCAACGGACGTTCTGGCATCAGCCGCATCACCCGTTTCGATCCCTCGGCCATCACCACGCACATTGCTGGCGAAGTCAAAGACTTCGACATCAGCACCTATATCTCAAGCAAAGAAGCCCGCCAGATGGATACGTTCATCCATTACGGCCTGGCTGCGGGGATGCAGGCATGGCGTGATTGCGGTTTGGAAGTCACCGAAGCCAATGCCGAGCGCATTGGTGTCATCGTGGGTTCCGGCATCGGCGGTTTGCCGCGCATTGAAGAAACCCAGGTCGAATACATGGCCAAGGGTCCGCGGCGCATCTCGCCGTTCTTCGTGCCGGGTTCGCTGATCAACCTGATCTCCGGTCATTTGTCCATTGCCTATGGCATGAAGGGTCCCAGCTACGCCGTCGTTTCGGCCTGCACGACCGGTCTGCATTGCATCGGCGACGCAGCGCGCCTGATCGAATACGGCGACGCGGACGTCATGGTTGCTGGCGGTGCGGAATCGACCGTGTCGCCGCTGGGTATCGGCGGTTTTGCCGCCATGCGCGCCTTGTCGACCCGTAACGATGACCCGGAAACGGCATCGCGTCCCTGGGACCGCGACCGCGACGGATTCGTGCTGGGCGAGGGCGCCGGCGTTCTGGTCCTTGAAGAGTACGAGCATGCCAAGAAGCGCGGCGCGCGCATCTATGGCGAATTCGCCGGATACGGCATGAGCTCGGACGCGCACCACATCACGGCTCCGGACAAAGACGGCCCGCGTCGCGGCGTTATCAACGCGCTGCGCAACGGCGGCTTGAACGCGGACGACATCCAGTATGTCAACGCGCACGGCACGTCGACTCCCCTGGGCGACAAGAACGAAACCGACGCGCTGAAGCTGGCGTTCGGCGATCACGCCAAGAAGCTGGTGGTGAATTCGACCAAGTCCATGACGGGCCACCTGTTGGGCGCGGCCGGCGGCATTGAAGCCGTGTTCACGACCTTGGCCGTGTACAACCAGGTTTCCCCTCCCACGATCAACATCTTCAATCAAGATCCGGAATGTGATCTGGATTACTGCGCGAACGAAGCGCGGCAGATGAAGATCGACATCGGCCTGTCCAACTCGTTCGGCTTCGGCGGCACCAACGGCTCGATGGCCGTTCGCCGGGTCTGATTTGGAAGGCTCCGAGGCAGGGCGCTGGTCATTTCGGGTGCCCGTCGGGCGGCCGGCCAATGGCCACGTCCTGTGCGCGGTGGCCGGCGCCGCCGCTGCGGCTTGCGCGTCGGTAGCAGCGCTTTGGCAAGGCATGGGCGGCTGGGCATTCATTGCGCTGCTGCTTGTGCCGGCCGGGCTGTTACACTCGGCACGGAGCGGCCTGTCCCCGGTATCGGCATTACGTACGGCAACCGGGGCAGGGCGTTGGCAGGTGCGTCAGCCGCAAGGCTGGCAAGACGCGCGGTTGCTGGATCAGCAGCGCGGCCCCCGCTGGCTTACGCTTACTTTGCAGCTTTTGCCCACCGGGAGTACGGTCTTTACAAATAGCACAATCACCCTCACCGTCTGGCAGCGGACGTTGCAAC
The DNA here is from genome assembly GCF_059760425.1 of Achromobacter sp. RT286_PF. Taxonomy (NCBI): domain Bacteria; kingdom Pseudomonadati; phylum Pseudomonadota; class Betaproteobacteria; order Burkholderiales; family Alcaligenaceae; genus Achromobacter; species Achromobacter sp. RT286_PF. Next base: position 67,141 of record NZ_JCBAMR010000030.1, on the reverse strand, counting down.
CCGAGTCGTGGCGGCGTCTATGCCTGCTGACGGGCACGGCGCAACGAGCGCGGCAGGCGGCACGCCCGCAGGAGGCGTCATGAGCGAACGCGAAGTCGACGCGGAGTTGGTCGCGCGCGTTCAACGAGGCGATAAAAAGGCGTTTGATCTACTGGTGCTGAAGTACCAGCGCAAGATCCTGCGCCTGCTGGCCCGGATGATCCGCGACCCATCGGAAATCGAAGACGTGGCGCAGGAAGCTTTCATCAAAGCGTACCGAGCCTTGCCCCAGTTCCGGGGCGACAGCGCCTTCTACACCTGGTTGTATCGTATCGCCATCAACACGGCGCGCAACTGGCTGGCCTCGCAAGGCCGGCGCCCCAGCGCACCCAATGCGATAGAAACGGAAGACGGTGAAACTTTTAACGAAACCGACAACCTAACCGATATAAGCACGCCGGAATCCATGGTCGCCAGCCGCGAAATCGCCGAGACGGTGAACGCGGCAATCGAGGAATTGCCCGAAGAATTGCGCACCGCAATTGTCCTGCGTGAAATCGAAGGTATGAGTTACGAAGACATCGCCCAGAGCATGGACTGCCCTATTGGTACGGTGCGCTCCCGCATTTTTCGTGCGCGCGAGGCCATTGCAACCAAATTGCGTCCATTGCTTGGCACCGATGCCGAGCGTCGCTGGTAAGGAGTGGCAGTCATGCAAACAGCAGCCAAGTCCGTTGAAATCGCCGAGGCCTCCTGGGAGGAATCGGTTTCCGCCTGGATGGACGGAGAAGATTCCGACGATATTCTTCCCAGTCTGTTGTCCAAGGAAGGACGTCAGACCTGGGACACCTATCATTTGATCGGTGATTCCCTGCGCAATGCCGATCTGGCATTGACCCCTAGCGCCGCGTTCCAATCGCGATTGGCGCGCGCGCTGGACGCGGAGCTGCCGATTGTGGCGGCGCCCCGGCGCCGCTCGCCGTTGCGGGTCGGCCTGTCGGGCCTGGCCGTGGCGGCCGCGGTTGCCACCGTTGCCTGGGTGGCACAGCCTTACCTGACTGGCACGCCGGCAACGGAAGTGCGTGTGCTGGCCGATGCCAGCGGCACGCCCGCTTCCGCCACCGCCGCCGATGACGCCGGCCTGCGCGACTACCTTGAGGCCCATCGCCAGATGGCGGGCCCCAGCGCGGTGCGTCAAGTGTCGTTCGACGTCGGAGCAGGACGTTGATGGCGATAGCGTTACCGACACGTTGGCCGCGCGCAGGTTCCTGGCATGCCCATCGCGCGGGATGGTTCGCCGCTACGCTTCTGACCGCTTTCCTGTCCGCCCATGAGCCGGCGCGCGCCGCCGATGCGGCCCCGGCCACGGACGATGTGGTCCAACTGCTGACCCGCATTCAGCAGGCCGCGCGCAAGCAGGACTACGCGGGCGTCTTCATGTATCAGCAAGGCGAGATGATTCAGTCATCGCGCCTGGTGCATGTGCTGGACGGCACCGGCGAGCGCGAGCGCCTTGAGATCCTGGATGGCCAGCCGCGCGAATACCTGCGTCACAACGACGACGTGCAATGCCTGATCCCGGAACGCAAGACCGTGCTGATCGAGCGCCGTCGTGGCGACCGGTTTCCCGGCCTGCTGCTGGGCGATCCGGCCAATCTTTCCGAACACTACAAAATCCGTACCGAGTCCAAGCTGCATCGGGTGGCAGGCCGTGAATGCCGCCTGATCACGATCGAACCGCTGGACAAGCTGCGTTATGGCTACCGCCTGTGCGCTGACGTTGAAACGAATTTGCTGCTGAAGGCGCAAACGCTCAACGCCGCCCGGGGTGTGGTTGAGCAGGTCTCGTTCACGTCGCTGCGCCTGGGTTCCGAAGTGGATCCGCAACAGCTCAGTTCCCGCTGGAGCACGCGCGACTGGAAGGTGCTGGAACCCTCGATGACCCCAGTGGACCTGATGGCCCAGGGGTGGCGCATTCCGGCGCCCAAGGGCTTCAAGGTCATCATGCAGGTGGCGCGATCAATGGGCCGCGGCGCAACGGTCAGCCAGATGGTGCTGTCCGATGGCCTGGCCGCCATCTCGGTGTTTATCGAACCTTATGACAGTGAGCGCGGGCATCATCCCCCGCCGGGCCCCGCGCAGCGTGGCTCTATCACGGTGTATGGCACGCGCATTGCTGATTTCTGGCTGACGGCCGTGGGCGAGGTGCCCGTGGCCACGCTTGAACAGCTGGCGCAAGCGACCGAATACGTGCCGACCGCGGCAACGGCCGCACCGCCGGCCGCCACCCCCAAGTGACGCACGCCACAGCCACAAGCAGCAAGCAGCAACTTCGGAGTATTTTATGAAAGCAATGACGGTGTCGAACGCTTTTTTCCGGCGCTTTGTGGTGGCCGTGGCGGCGGGCGTATTCATGTCCACGGCCTACGTGCCCGTTGCGACAGCGCAGACCCCGACGGTCGCGCTGCCCGACTTCACGGGCATTGTTGAAAAAGCGGACCCCGCGGTCGTGAACATCCGCACGACCGCCACGGTGCCCGTGCGCGGCCCCGGCCCGGGCGGCGGCAGTGATCCGTACGAATTGTTCCGCTGGTTCTTCGGGCCAGACCTGCAGCCGCCGGGCGGTGGGCAATCGCCCATGCCGCGCCAGCGTCCGCAGCCGCCCCAGCCTGAAGAGCGCACCGTGCCGCGTGGCGTGGGTTCCGGCTTTTTCATTTCGACCGACGGCTATATCCTGACCAACAACCACGTGGTGGTTGACGCCACCGACATCTACGTCACGCTGACCGACGGCCGCGAATTCAAGGCCAAGGTGATCGGTACCGACGAACGCACCGACGTGGCGCTCATCAAGATCGAAGCCAAGGACATGATTCCGCTGGTCATTGGCGACCCCAAGAAATTGAAGAAGGGCCAATGGGTACTGGCGATCGGCTCGCCGTTCGGCCTGGATTCCACCGTGACTTCCGGCATCGTCAGCGCAATCGGCCGCGATACCGGCGAATACCTGCCCTTCATCCAGACCGACGTTGCCGTCAACCCCGGCAACTCGGGGGGGCCGCTGATCAATCTGGACGGCGAAGTGGTGGGCATCAATTCCCAGATCATCTCGCGTAGCGGTGGTTTCATGGGCATCTCGCTGGCCATCCCGATCGACGAAGCGATGCGCGTGGTTGACCAACTGCGCGCCACCGGCAAGGTCACGCGCGGACGCGTCGGCGTGCAGATCGGCGAAGTGGGCAAGGATGTGGCCGAAGCCATCGGCCTGCCCAAGGCCGAAGGCGCACTGGTCAGCAGCGTGGAAGCCGACGGCCCCGCTGAACAAGCGGGCGTGCAACCGGGCGACGTGATCCTCAAGTTCAACAACGAGCCGATCAAGCGCTGGTCCGATCTGCCCCGTATCGTCGGCGAAACCAAGCCCGGCACGCGCGCTGACATGCAAGTGTGGCGCAAGGGCAAGAGCCTGACGCTGTCGGTCAAGGTCGGCGAGATCCCGACCGAGAAGGCGGCCGCTGCCGCGAAGAAAGCGGCGCCGGCGCCAGAAGTGACCAACGCGCTGGGCCTGGGCGTGGTCGATGTACCGGCCGATGTCCAAAAGAAGCTGCGCATCAAGGGCGGCGTCCAGGTGAAGGTTGCCGAGGGCGCGGCGGCCAAGGCGGGCTTGCAGGAAGGCGACATTGTGTTGGCTCTGAACGACACCGATGTCACCGGCGCCAAGCAGTTCGGTGAACTGGTGGCCAAGCTGGACAAGAGCCGTTCCGCCGGTTTGCTGGTCCGCCGTGGCGAGCAGACTCAGTGGGTCGCGGTGCCCGCATCGAAGTAGGGCGGCTTCGGCCGGTTGGACCGCCTTTTTACCCGGGGGCGGCCCACCGGCAGAAAAATTTGCCCAAGACCGGCTAAAATGGCTGGTTGCCGCAAGAGGGGGCGCTTGGGCGCCCCCTCGTTTTGCCCGGGTTTCGTCCCGTCAGCGCCCCTCTCGTCAGCCGTGTCCTCGCAGGCGGCGGCGTCTTCCGGCTTATTGCCGAGTGTTCCGTCCCTTATAATTTCAAGCATGCAGCATATTCGCAACTTCTCCATCATTGCCCACATCGATCATGGCAAATCGACCTTGGCCGATCGCTTGATCCAGCGCTGCGGCGGATTGGCGGATCGCGAAATGTCGGCGCAGGTGCTCGATTCCATGGAAATCGAGCGCGAGCGCGGCATCACCATCAAGGCCCAGACCGCCGCCCTGCAATACAAGGCGAACGACGGCAAGGTCTACAACCTGAACCTGATCGACACCCCGGGGCACGTGGACTTCTCGTATGAAGTCAGCCGCTCGTTGTCGGCATGCGAAGGCGCGCTGCTGGTGGTGGATGCGTCCCAGGGCGTGGAAGCGCAGACGGTCGCCAACTGCTACACCGCCATCGAGCTGGGCGTGGAAGTGGTGCCCGTGCTGAACAAGATGGACCTGCCCCAGGCCGACCCCGAAGGCGCGCGCCAGGAAGTGGAAGACGTCATCGGCATCGATGCGTCGGAAGCCGTGCTGGCCAGCGCCAAGACCGGCATGGGCATTGACGAAATCCTGGAAACCATCGTGGCCCGCGTACCGGCGCCCAAGGGTGACCCGGAAGCGCCGCTGCAAGCGCTGATCATCGACTCGTGGTTCGACAACTACGTGGGCGTGGTCATGCTGGTGCGCATCATCAACGGCGTGCTCAAGCCCAAGGACAAGATCCTGCTGATGGCGTCCGGCGCCACCCACCTGTGCGAGCAGACCGGTGTGTTCACGCCGAAGTCGCAGCAGCGCCCGCACCTGTCGGCGGGCGAGGTCGGCTTCATCATCGCCGGCATCAAGCAGCTGGAAGACGCCAAGGTAGGCGACACGGTCACGCTGGCCAACAAGCCCGCGCCGTCCGCGCTGCCCGGTTTCAAGGAAGTGAAGCCCCAGGTGTTCGCCGGCCTGTATCCGGTCGAAAGCTCCGAATACGACCAGCTGCGTGATTCGCTCGACAAGCTCAAGCTGAACGATGCCGCGCTGATGTTCGAACCCGAAGTCTCGCAAGCGTTGGGCTTTGGTTTCCGCTGCGGCTTCCTGGGCCTGCTGCACATGGAAATCGTGCAAGAGCGCCTGGAACGCGAATTCGACATGGACATCATCACTACCGCGCCGTCGGTCGTGTATGAAGTCGAGCAGCGTGATGGCTCCGTGATTACCGTGGAGAGCCCGTCGCGCATGCCTGAAGTGGGCAAGATCCAGGACATTCGCGAACCTATCGTGAAGGTCACGCTGTTCATGCCGCAGGATTATGTCGGCCCGGTGATGACGCTGTGCAATAACAAGCGCGGCTCGCAGGTCAACATGAGCTACCACGGCCGCCAAGTGCACCTGGTGTACGAGATCCCGCTGGCCGAAATCGTGCTGGATTTCTTCGACAAGCTGAAGTCGGTGTCGCGTGGCTACGCCTCGATGGACTATGAATTCCTGGAATACCGCTCGGCCGACGTCGTGCGCGTGGACCTGCTGATCAACAACGACCGCGTCGACGCGCTGGCCGTGATCGTCCACCGCAGCAACGCGCGCCATCGCGCTCGCGACGTTGTGACCCGCATGCGCGGCCTGATTCCGCGCCAGATGTTCGACGTGGTGATCCAGGCCGCGATCGGCGCCGAAATTATCGCCCGCGAAAACGTCAAGGCGTTGCGCAAGAACGTGCTGGCCAAGTGCTACGGCGGCGACATCTCGCGCAAGAAGAAGCTGCTTGAAAAGCAGAAGGCCGGCAAGAAGCGCATGAAGCAGGTGGGTAGCGTTGAGATTCCGCAGGAGGCGTTCCTGGCCATCCTGCAAGTGGAAGACAAGTAGAACCAAAAGAAGGCGGTTAGCTGATGAGTTGGAACTTTGCCCTGATCCTGTTTGTTCTGCTGGTCTTGACCGGCATTATCTGGGTGCTTGATCTGGCGGTGCTGCGGCGTGGCCGTGAAGCGCGGGCCCAAGCGGCAATGGCGCAGTACGATGCGGCGCTGATCGGGGACGCGCAAGAAGCCGAACGCCTGCGCCGCGAAGCCGGTGACGTGGCGCGCCGCGTGCCCTGGTGGGTGGAATACGCCGTCAGCTTTTTCCCCGTCATCCTGTTCGTGTTCATGCTGCGTTCGTTCGTGGTCGAGCCGTTTCGGATTCCTTCGGGCTCGATGCTGCCGACGCTGCAATCGGGTGACCTGATCCTGGTGAACAAGTTCAGCTATGGCTTGCGCCTGCCCGTGATCGACAAGAAGGTCGTGGATATCGGCAAGCCCCAGCGCGGCGACGTCTTCGTGTTCCGTTATCCCGTGGATCCGGACGTGGACTACATCAAGCGCGTGGTCGGCCTGCCGGGCGACGAGATCGCTTATCTGGACAAAAAACTGTATGTGAACGGCACCCTGGTGCCTCACGTTCGCGACGGCGACTACTTCGAGCCGGATCGTGTGTCGTATATCGCACAATATAAAGAGAAGTTGGGCGACGTTGAGCACAAGATCCTGCTAGATGAGAACAAGCCGCAGGATTATTCGCCCATGTGGCAATTTCCTCACCGCGAAAACTGCCAATACAGCCGCAATGGGGTACGCTGCAAAGTACCCGAAGGCAGTTATTTCGCCATGGGCGATAATCGGGACAACAGCGCGGACAGCCGTTATTGGGGCTTCGTACCTGAGGCCAATATCGTCGGACGCGCGTTCTTCATCTGGATGAATTTCAGCGATCTCAGCCGCATCGGCCGGTTCAACTGATTATGTCGCTAGCCACGCTAGAAAACCGCCTGGATCACCACTTCGGTGATCCAGCCTTGCTTGAACAGGCACTGACGCATCGCAGTCACGGTGCGCGCCACAACGAGCGCTTGGAATTCCTTGGGGATTCCGTGCTGAACTTCGTCGTGGCGGCGATGCTGTTTGAACGCTATTCCAAAATCGACGAAGGCGATCTGTCGCGGCTGCGGGCCAACCTGGTCAAGCAGGCCTCGCTGGCGGACATCGCCCAACGCCTCGAACTGTCGCAGTATCTGCGCCTGGGCGAAGGTGAATTGAAAAGCGGTGGCTTCCGTCGGCCATCGATTCTTGCGGACACGGTCGAGGCGCTGTTTGGCGCCGTCTTCCTGGATGCGGGCTTTGAGGCCGCGCGCCGCGTGATCGTGCGTCAGTACCAACCGGTGCTGGCCTCGGTTGACCCAAAAACGCTGGGCAAGGACGCCAAGACCTTGCTGCAGGAATTCCTGCAAGGCCGCAAGCTGGCGCTGCCGTTGTACACGGTGGTGGCCACGCATGGCGCGGCCCACAGCCAGCAGTTCGAAGTCGAGTGCGCCATCCCGGCGCTCGAGATCAAGGTTACGGCGCCCGGCGCCAGCCGCCGCGCCGCCGAGCAGTCGGCGGCCAAGCTGGCTTTGGAGGCTGCGCTGGCTATCAGCCCCGCCACCAAGGCTGCCCGCAAGTCGGGCAAGGCGCGCAAAACCGCGCAATTGTCGCTGCCGGTGGCAGTGGCTCAAGAGACTAAATGAGCGATACCCCTTTTCGTACCGGCTTTGTTGCCATCGTTGGCCGTCCCAATGTGGGCAAGTCCACGCTGACCAATGCCCTGATCGGTTCCAAGATCTCCATCGTGTCGCGCAAGGCGCAGACCACGCGCCACCGTATCCACGGCGTGCTGACTCGCGAGCACGAGCAATTCGTTTTCGTTGATACCCCGGGATTCCAGACGCGTCATGGCGGCGCCATGAACCGCATGATGAACCGCGTGGTGACGCAGGCTTTGGCCGACGTCGACGTGGTGGTGCACGTGGTGGAAGCCGGTAAATGGTCCGAAGGCGATGCGAAGCTGTTGCCGCTGTTGCCAAACCCCGAGCGCACCATTCTGGTCGTCTCCAAGATCGACCAAATGAAGAATCGCGACGACCTGTTCGCGTTCGTCTCCAAGATCATGGCGCTGCACCCCTTTGGCGCCGTGGTGCCCGTCAGCGCCACCAAGAACCAGCAGCTGGACCAGTTGCTGGAAGAAATCGCCACGCGCCTGCCGGAAGGCGAGGCGATGTTCGAAGAAGACACCCTGACCGACCGCCCCATGCGCTTCATCGCCGCCGAACTGGTACGCGAGAAGATCTTCCGCCTGGTCGGCGACGAACTGCCCTACGGCTGTACCGTTGTCATCGAGCAATGGGAAGAAACCGCCAAGGGCGCCAGCATCAACGCCTGCGTGGTTGTCGAGCGCGACAGCCACAAGCCGATTCTGCTGGGCGCGGGCGGCATGCACATGAAGCGTATCGCCACGGAGGCGCGGCAAGACATCGCCAAGCTGCTGGACAAGCCCGTGCACCTGGAGGTCTACATCAAGGTGCGCAAGGGCTGGTCCGACCGCGAGGGTGCGCTCCGCGATCTGGGTTATGAGTAGACGGGCGCCTCGCGTCCAGGATCGCCCGGGCTTTATGTTGCACGCCACCGCGTGGCGTGAAACCTCCCTTATTGTTCAGACTTTTTCCCGCGATCATGGCTGTGTGGCCATGGTCGCCAAGGGCGCCAAACGCCCTTATTCGGTGCTGCGTCCGGTGTTGTCGGCCTTTCAGCCCTTGCTGCTGTCCTGGACCGGCAATGGCGAAGTCAAGACACTGACGCGCGCCGAGATCGCTGGCATCCGTCCGCTGACGGGCACAGCGCTGATGTCCGCCTGGTACATGAACGAGCTACTGCTGCGCTTGCTGCCTCGCGAAGACGCGCACCCCTTGCTGTTCGACGCCTACGACATGGCGTTGCAGCAGCTGTCCAACGGTACGCGTGCCGCCGGCGCGCTGCGCCGCTTTGAATGGACGCTGTTGCGCGAAACGGGTTATGGCGTGGATGAACAAACGCCGGATTTCGACGACACCACGATCGAGCCCGCGCTGCGGCGCGACCTGCGCGAGCGCCTGGCCGAGATCCTGGCCGGTCGCCCCTTGTCGACCCGCCGCGTCCTGATGGACCTGCAACGCATCTAGCGCGCGGCGCGGCACCATGACCTTCACGCTAAAACAGGTCGAGACCTTTCGCACCGTCTACGAAACGGAAAGCGTGACGGCTGCGGCACGGCGACTGGATGTGTCGCCCGCGACGGTCAGCGCCACCTTGGCCGCGCTGGAAGCCAGCATTGAACTGCGCCTGTTCGAACGCGTGCGCCAACGCATGCAGCGCACGCCCGAAGCCACTTTGCTCTACGAAGAAATCCGCCGCCTGAACGTCGGCCTGGAAAGCCTGGGCCGCAAGATCCGGGCCATACGCGGGGCCGCCCAACCGCGGCTTCGCATCGGCTGCATCCATGCCTACGGCGGGGCTATCGTCAGCGAGTCGATCTCGCGCTTTCGCACCCGTTATCCCGACACGCCGCTGTACCTGCAAATCCGCGACTCCAATACCTTGCGCGACATGGTGGTGTCGGGCGAGCTGGACCTGGCGGTGGTGGCGGACGAATCCGAACTGGAAGGCTTGCGCGGCCATCGGCTGGCAAGCTTGCGCGCGGTGGCGGTGTTTCCCGCCGGACACGCGCTGGCGCGCCTGGAACAGGTGGACTTTGCGCAACTGGCCGACGTCGATGTGATTGCCTTGAACGCCGAGGACGGGTCGCGCAAGCGCCTGGATGCGCTGTTGCGGCAAGCGGGTCACAGCCTGAAGGTGGCGATTGAAACTCCGTATTCCAGCACCGTCTGCCAGTTGGCCTTGGCCGGGCACGGGGTCGGCATCGCCAACCCCGCGACGGCGGTGGGCATGGAAGCCGCGGGGCTGTGTTATCGCCCGCTGACGGCATCCGTGCATTTTGAATGCCACATGATTCTGCATGGCAGCCGGCCCTTGTCCGAAGCCGGGAAATTCTGGGCCACTTGCCTGCGCGGCGCGCTGGCCCCGCTGGTGGATCGGTTCGGCGTTTGATTTGACGTCGTTGCAGGCCGGGAAATTCAGCCTCGGCGCGTGGCCGAAGCCTTCTGCCCCGTAGCGGCCCGACGGCAGTCCGGCCAGTGCGTGCCGTCAGCCCCGGCGCCCGTCGGATGTCAACATCAACACCACTGACGATTCAGCGTCCAGCACGCCCGAGCGGCGTAGCTGCGACACCGCCGCCAAGGCCGCGGCGGATGACAGTTCGGTGCTGATGCCCCGGCGCTCAAGCCGTTGTTGCGCGGCAGCGGCAGCGGCATCGGAAACGTCCACCGGGGTGCCGCCCGAGCGGGCCAAGGCTTCCAGTGATTGCAACGTGCAGGTGCCGCCCGCGATGGAGTATTGCTGGGTGGCGCTTTCCCACAGGCCGCGCGCATCGCCCGTTGCGCGCGCGCGCGACAGGCGTGCATAGGGCTCGACGGCGTGCAGGCGAGGCAGGCGCGCGATGCGTCCGCTTTGCAGCAAATGCTGCCAGCCCAGCAAGATGCCCCACAGCAGATCGCCTCGCGCGGTGGGCACGATGATGTCGGTGGGCGTGGCGCAAACGTTCAGGATTTCGGTGGCGATGGGCTTGTAGCCTTCGACGCCATAGGGATGCGTGCCGACGGGGGGATTCAGATAATTGGTGCCCGCGAACGCGCCATGGTTGCGGCACAGATCCTCAACGTAGGGCCAGCGCGCCAGGCTGTCTTCGAACGCGCGAAGACGGGCGCCGAAGCGTTCCATGGCTTCCCGCTGCAAGGGCGGGCAGTTTTGGGTAATGGCGATATCCGCCTGCAAGCCGGCGGCGGCGCAGTAGGCCGCAATCGATACCCCGGCGTTGCCGCTGGAAGCCGCTGCCACGCGCGTCGCCCCGGCCAAGAGGGCCCGTGATATCAACTGGGCCGCCATGCGGTCCTTGTGGCTGCCTGTGGGGTTGGCGCTTTCGCACTTGAGCCATAGCTTGCCGATGCCTTCGGCGTCGGCAAGGTCGGGCGCCTCCAGGCAAGGCGTATCGCCTTCGCCCAAGGTCACCGCTTGAAGAACGGGCAGTGGCATGACGTTGCCGCTCTCCGTGGCGTCGTAGCGGCATTCCAGCGTGGCGGGGTGGCCGGCGGCAAGGCAGCTGGGGCAGCCTTCGGCGTAGTCGCCGGGCGCCCACAGGGCAGCGCAGCGGATGCAGCGCAGGTCGGTCAATCTGGGGTTCATCTGCATAGTCAGTATTTTGAGGCTAGGGAATCCAGGGGTAGGGCGGGGGCCACTTGCAGCAGGCAGTCGCCGTCGTCGCTGCGCGCGATGGCGCGCAGGCAAACCACCGTGCCGGCTTGCGGCGCGTAGAGCGGCCGCGCGGGGATATCCGGGCGCGCGGGTTCAATCAGGCGGCCGATCGGCTGGTCCGCCGTCACCACCTGCCCAAGCTCGACGCCGGGCACGAACACGCCGGGTTCGCCGGCGCGCAGCGTGGCGGCCGGCGCGTCCAGGTCATAGAGGCGGACGTCCCGATTCGCCGGAACAGGGGGGGCGGGCAATAGCCCCAGTTCGGCAAGGCAGCCCAGCAAGCCATCGCGGCAGCCGTCGACCAGCGCGCCGCGAGTCTGCCTGCCCCCGCCGATTTCGGCGCTTAGACGCAGCACGCCGTGGCGGCTGGCGGCGGCGGGCATCGAACCTGCCTCGTTGCCGCGAAAGAACACACAGTCGGGAAAGCCGAACGCGCGGGCCAGGGCTGGCAGGCGTTCGTCATAGGCGTCGTTGCCGTAACGCGTGATCACCGATGAAGGCAGGTAGCAGAGCGAGGCGCCGCCGCTATGCACGTCGACCATGGCCTGGATGCGGGGCAGCAGCCGTGCTTCCAGGGCCGCCGCCACGCTTTCCGTATAGCCGCGCGCCGGCGCGCCCAGGAACGCGCGATTCAGGTTGCCGCCGTCGCTGGGCGACAGACGCGTGCCGGCCAGAGAGGCCTCGGCATTGACCGCGGGCAGCAGGTACACGGTGCCATGTTGCAGCATGCCGGGAAGTTGCCGCCACAGGTCGAGGATGGCGGCCTGGCCTTCCCATTCGTCGCCATGCACGCCGGCAATCAAGGCCACGGCCGGGCCTGGTCCGGCCTCGATGCGCAGTACCGGCACGGTGACTCGGCGATAAGCCGAGTCATTGGTCGCAGCGGCAACAGAGAAGTCTTCCCGGCTTACGCGGACCATGCTTCGGCTCCGGCGGCTCTGGTGGCGGGGCGCGCGCCGGTCAATCCAGCGTGGCGGCCTTGATGATGCTTTCCCATTTGGGCAGTTCCTTGCGAATTTGGGTTTGGACGTCCTGCGGCGTGCCGCCCAGCGGCTCTTGCGACCGGCTACGCAGTTCCTTGGCGACGTTGTCCGATTGCAGTGCCTTGTTCATCGCGTCATTCAATCGACTGATCACGGCGGGGGGCGTGCCGGCGGGTGCGATCAGCGCGCTCCAGGCAGACTGCTCGTAGGCCGGATACCCTTGTTCGGCCACCGTCGGCACGTCGGGGTTGGATGCCGCGCGGGACTTGGTGGTGACGGCCAATGCGCGCAGTCGGCCGTCCTTCAGGTTGCCGATCAAGGGCGGCAGGTTTTCCATCATGGCGTCCACATGGCCGCCCAACAGATCCGACAACTGCGCGGCCGTGGCCTTGTAAGGGATCTGGCGCACGGCGGCGCCTGTCTGGGCGATGAACAGCTTGACGCCGACTTCACTGGTGGTGCCGGGGTCGGCCGATGTCATGGTCAAGCGGTCCGGCTGGGCGCGGCTGGCCTCGATAAAGCTCTTTAAGTCGCGATAGGGCGATGCGGCATTCACCACGATCACGTTGGGCGTTTCGGCCACCAAGCCGATCGGCGTTACGTCGCGGTCCAGGTTGTAGAGCTGTTGCTTGAACAGGAAGCGATGCAACACCAGCGTGCCGACGTGCGCGTAGCCGATGGTGTAGCCGTCGGCAGGGGCGCGAACCACGGCCTGCGTGCCGATGCGGCCACCCGCGCCAACGCGGTTTTCCACCACGACGGGCTGGCCCAGCTGTCGGCTCATTTCTTGTCCGATCAAGCGTGCGGTGATGTCGGCGTTGCCACCGGCGGCGGCTGGCACGATCAGGGTGATCGCGCGTTCTGGATAGTCGGCTTGCGCGGTGGTCGCGGCAAGGCAAAGCAGCAGGGCGGCAAGGCAGGCGGTGCGTTTCATGACGATTCCCCAGGCGTTGAGAGCTGCGCCATTGTGCGCGGCAGGCCCAAAGAATCCGTTTGCTTCAATTACATGGGTGTTCAAGAAAACCTAAGGGTTTTGACCCTTGTCCTTGTCCTTGTCGTTGTCGTTGTCCTTGTTGTTGTCCTTGTCTTGGTCCTGCCAAGCCCTGGCATCCGCCCGCTTGCCCAGCCCATAGCCGACGGCGGCCGCGCCCAGCGCCACCGCGGCGCCCAGCAGCGCGATCAGCGCCGCGCCATGGCCCAGCATGTCGACGCCGGCCTTGACCCATCCGCTGGCCGCGTCGCCGCCCCGGTAGACGACCGTATCGATGACGTTCTTGGTTTTGTATTTGTCTTCAGCAGGCACCGCCGTGAACAGCATTTCGCGGCCCGGCCGGATCAACGCATATTCGCCGGCACGGCGCAGGATCATCGCGGCGGCCAGGACGCCAAAGACCGGAAACGCGGCAAGGAACAGGAACGACAGCCCTACCGCCAGCGGCACCGCCGTCAACAGAAAGCGCACCCCCAGCCGGGCGGCCACGCGACCCGTGATGAACAGCTGCGACAGCAGCGCCAGCGTCTGCACGGTAACGTCCAGCGCGCTGAACACGCGGATGCGCTGGGCCGTGTCGGGAAAGGTATCGGCCACCAGGCGCGCCTGCTCCATGTACAGAAAGGTGTTCAGCGTGGCCAGCAACACCACCAGCAGCGAAATGCCAAGCAGATAGCGCGACTGGAAAATGCGCAGGATGCCGGCCAGCAGCGCGCCTTCGATGGGACGCTGCATGTCTTGCCGCCCGGTCTCGGGGCGTGTGGCGGCCCGCCAGCGCAACAACCATTGTTTGAGCGGCAGCGTGGCGGTCAGCAGCAGCGCCGATAACAGCAGCAAGCCGGCCGGGCCCAGCGCGCCGGCCAGCAGGGCGCCCAGCAACGGGCCGCACAACCCGCCAGCGCTGGCCCCCGCGGCAATCAGCGCAAAGAGGCGTTTGGCGGAGTCCATCCGGAACACGTCCGCCATCAAGCTCCAGGCGATCGACACCACGAACAGGTTGAAGACCGACAGCCACACATAGAATGCACGCGCCGCCCAGACGCTGCCCGGTTGCAGGTACAACAGGGCAGCGAAGCCCGCCATGGTCAGCGCAAAAATGCTGTACACCCAGGTCAGCAAGGTGGCGCGCGGGACGCGGGCGGACAGGGCGCCAAACAAAGGCACGACCGCCAGCGTGGCGACAAAGGTGGCGGTGAACAGCCATTGCAGCTGGTTGACGCCCGCCTGGATCCCCATGGTTTCGCGGATGGGGCGCAGCATGAAATAGCCGCAGAACAAAAAGAAAAAGAACGCGAAGCCGCAGGCGGCCGGGGCGATGTCGGCATCATGGATGCCCAGCGTTCGTGCAATGCGCGCGCGCGCGGGCTCAAGCCAGGCCCAGGCCATGGCCTTAAGCCAGCAGGGCCGCGATGCGGTCGCGCAGCGCGGCGTCGGGCTGCCGCCCGAACCCGGCCAGCGCGTTATCCGCCATGTTCGCGGGCTTGGACGTGGCGGGGATGACGGCGGTGACGGCCGGATGCCCGATGATGAATTTCAGAAAGATCTGTGCCCAGGAGGTGCAGCCGATTTCTGCGGCCAAAGCGGGCAGGGGGCGCCCCTTGATCTGCCGAAAGAGCGCGCCGTCCTGGAACGGGCGGTTGATCAGCACCGCCACGCCGTTGGCCTGGCAGGCCGGCAACAGGCGCTTTTCGGCGCTGCGGGCGCCCACGGACAGGTTCACCTGAAGAAAGTCGGGCTTTTCGCGTTCGACCAGTTCGGTCAGCTCGTCATGGGCATAGTCCGTGTAGTGCGTAATGCCGATGTAGCGCGTGACGCCTTGCTGCTTCAGTTCGCGCAGCAGGGCCAGTTGGTTGCGGGTGTCGATCAGGTTGTGCACCTGGATCAGGTCCAGCTTGTCACGCCTCAAGCGCCGTTGGGACTCGCGGATCTGGCCCATCGCGGCCTCCCGCCCTTGCGCGCCGATCTTCGTGGCCAGAAAGTACGGGGGCGCCGTGGCGGCCTGGCGGGCCAGCAGTGCGCCCACCACGGCCTCGGCCTGGCCGTAGCTGGGGGCGGTGTCGATCAGCGTGCCGCCTTCTTTGGTGAACACCTCCAGCACCTGCGCCAGCGGTGCCATGGCGGCGGCGTCATCGGGCGACGCGTTGAAGGTGTCCGCCGTGCCCAGGCCGATCACCGGAATCTGCTCTTTGGAGGACGGAATGGCGCGGGTCAACATGGCTTGCTTCATGCTGAGTGC
This sequence comes from Achromobacter sp. RT286_PF, assembly GCF_059760425.1. Classification (NCBI taxonomy): domain Bacteria; kingdom Pseudomonadati; phylum Pseudomonadota; class Betaproteobacteria; order Burkholderiales; family Alcaligenaceae; genus Achromobacter; species Achromobacter sp. RT286_PF. The sequence goes on along the minus strand of NZ_JCBAMR010000030.1, from coordinate 51,783 downwards.
GTGCACGGCGCCAGCTGGCCCCAGCAGGGCGGCGCAAGCGGCGGTCTGGAGGAAGCGGCGGCGGTCTTGCATCGGTAGCGCTCCAAAAGAAAAAGGCCTACACGTGAATGTAGGCCTTTGGACCGAACTGGCGGTGCGCGATTACTCGCGGTTGCCGCCGAAGATGCCCAGCAGCATCAGCAGGTTCGAGAAGACGTTGTAGACGTCCAGGTAGATGGCCAGGGTGGCCGACACGTAGTTGGTTTCACCACCATTGACCACGCGTTGCAGGTCAACCAGCATGAAGGCCGAGAACACCAGGATGGCCATGACCGAGATGGTCAGCATCAGCGCGGGCAGTTGCAGGAAGATGTTCGCCAGCGCCGCGATCAGGATCACGACCGCGCCGATGAACAGGAACTTCTGCATGCCGGACAAATCGCGCTTGATGGTGGAGGCCAGCGTGGCCATCGTGCCGAACACGATTGCCGTGCCGCCGAACGCCGTCATGACCAGCTGCGAGCCGTTGCTGAACCCCATGACGAAGCCCAACAGGCGCGACAGCATGATGCCCATGAAGAACGTGAAGGCCAGCAGCAGCACCACGCCCATCGAGTTGTTCTTGTTTTTCTCGATGGCGAACATCATGCCGAACGCGCCCACCAGGAAGACGATGGCGGACAGGCCCGGGCTGGCGCCCATGACGCGGTTGATGCCGGTGTACATGCCGACCGCCGCGCCCAGCACCGTGGGGATCAGCGATAGGGCCAAGAGCCAATAAGTATTGCGCAGGACCTGGTTGCGAGCGACCACGCCCGGCGCGCCAGCGACTGCGCCGGAACGATTAAAAGGGGACGGACGATATTCGTTCATGGAGAACTCCTGTATGCGCCAAAAAAGATAGCTTGAAAGCTTAGATGGGAAGGATACCTTACAGTTCCCTGAAGAATCCAGTTTTTGGAAGATTTACACCTGCGGCAAAGTGCCGGTTTCAGCCGGGTCGGACTTCATTCAGTACCCGGGAAACGATACCCGGTAATTCAGCGTCCATGCGCGTCTGGATCTGCTCGATGGCGTCGGCCAGCGCGCGGCGCATGAGCTGTTCGACTTCGGCTTGCAGGCGGGCCGTCACGACCGACGGGTCAGGCAGCGCGGCGGCGGAAGCTTGCGGGGCGGCCGAATGAACGGCGGGCGCTTCATCCACGTTCCAGTCCTGCCCGTTGTCGTCGGCGATGTCCGTCAGCAAGGGGAAGGCGTCGTCGGGGTCGGCAGCGCCGGCGTCGTCGGCCAGCTCGGTCAGCACCGGGGCGTCGGGCTCATCGGCCGGGGCCGGCGGCGCGTACAGCGTCGGTTCGGCCCGTTGAGTCAGGGTGGGAATGCCAGGGTCGTTGGGGCGAGAGGGCATGGGGGCTCCCGGATATCAGATTGCCGCAGTGGGCGCAGGGCCCACCGGACGGATTGGGCGGGTCAACCGCCGGCCTGTTGGCGGCTGAGATCGTGGCTTTGCGGCGTATGGCCTGCATTCTGGTACGTGCGCCAGCGCTGGCGGGCGGCCTGCTTGTCGTCAGGGTCGTCCGACACGATTTCAAGCACGCGTTCGAAGGCGTCGAAACCCGGCGGGCTGTCGTTGTCCAGATTCAGCAGCCACAGCGCGGGCGCGTCGGCGCCCGCGTTGGGTTGGGCCGCCTGGGCGGCCTGCTGCGGATCGCCCGCGGTCAGCACAACCGGCGTTTCAGGCGCCAGGGGGTCGTTGGCCAGCACGTGCGGGATGAAGGCGGTGTCGTCGAACGCCCACAGCATGCGGTCGAAAGCGGCCAGCCGCGAGCCGTCTTTACAGTACACCACCAGCCGCTGGCCCGCCAAAAATTGCTTGCGCACGACCTGGCAGGCCATGCGCAAGCGGTCGGGCGCGCCGAAGGCGAAATCGATCCGCGTCATGCCCGTTTCCGTTGCGAAGGTTTCAAACCTGATCCAGCAGGTATTGCATCAGCAGCGGCACGGGGCGGCCCGTGGCGCCCTTGTCCTTGCCGCCGCGCCAGGCGGTGCCGGCGATGTCCAAGTGCGCCCACGGGTAAGCCTTGGCAAAGCGCGACAGGAAGCAGGCGGCGGTGACCGCGCCGGCCGGGGGGCCGCCGATGTTGGCCAGGTCGGCAAAGTTGGACTTCAGCTGATCTTGGTAGGCGTCGTCCATCGGCATGCGCCATGCCGTGTCCAGCGACTTGCGGCCGGCAGCCGCCAGGGCGTCGGCCAGGGCGTCGTCCTTGGAGAACAGGCCGCTGTTGACGTTGCCCAGGGCAACGACGCAGGCACCGGTCAGCGTGGCGATGTCGATGACGGCCGCCGGCTTGAAGCGTTCGGCGTAGGTCAGGGCGTCGCACAGGACCAGGCGGCCTTCGGCGTCGGTGTTCAGGATTTCGATGGTCAGGCCGGCCATGCTGGTGACGACGTCGCCCGGCTTGTTGGCGGTGCCGCTCGGCAGGTTTTCGCAGGCGGGGATCAGGCCGACGACGTCAAGCGGCAGTTCCAGCTCTGCCAGGGCGCGGAACGAGCCCAACACGCTGGCTGCGCCGCACATGTCGTACTTCATTTCGTCCATGGTGGCGGCGGGCTTGAGCGAGATGCCGCCGGCGTCGAACGTGATGCCCTTGCCGACCAGCACGATCGGGCCTTGCGCATTCTTGGCGCCTTTCTTGGCGGCCTTGGCGCCGGCGTGGCGCAGCACGATGAAGCGCAACGCTTCGGCCGAGCCGCGAGCCACCGACAGGAACGAACCCATGCCCAGCGCTTCGACCTGCTTGCGGTCCAGCACTTCGACTTTCAGCGACTTGAATTCGCGCGCCAGGCGCTTGGCCGTGTCGCCCAGGTAGGTGGGCGTGCAGATGTTGCCGGGCAGGTTGCCCAGGGTGCGGGTCAGCTCCATGCCGTTGGCGATGGCCGCGCCTTCGCGCAGGCCCTTCTGGGCCTGGGCGGCGTCGGCGCGCTCGACGATCTGCACGATCTTCTTGAGTTTTGGGCGGGCGTCGCGATCAGGCTTGCCGAAGCTGGCGTCGTAATGATAGGTGGCGCCGCCGGCCGCGATGGCGGCGCTGCGGGCGCGGGCAATGATGGCGACGTCGGCAATGGGGTTGGCGGCCAGCGTGGACACGCCTTCCGTCAGTTGCGCAGCCACGCAGACCGAGGCGAATGCCTGTTCAGCCGACGCGTGGGCGCGGGCCGAATACTCTTCCTGCTTGCCCAGGCCCACCAGCACCACGCGCTGCGCGGTCACGCCGGGCAGGGTGCGCAGCGTCAGCGTGGAACCGGCGCGGCCGCGGAACTCGGTCTTGACCACGGCGCGCACGGCGCCGTTGGAAGCGCGGTCGATGATGTCCGCGGCGGGGCTCAACACGCCGTCCGCGTACACCCCGACAGCCAGGGCGGCGGTTTTAACCTGGTGCAGGGAAGCAGTGGTCTGTGTGCTAAATTCCATGAGGGTTTCCCGTGTGCGTCTGTGTATGATGCGGTCGATTATCCCGCATATTCTCCCATGTCTCTATTTAAACGCTCTGTCGTCAGCGAGATCACCAGTCACGCTGGCGTTGTCTTTTCCACGTTGCTCATCGTGTGGCTCAGCGTGCTTCTTGTGCGCCTGCTGGGTGAAGCAGCGGGCGGCAACATCGGAGCCGACGTCGTCCTGGTGCTGGCCGCGCTGTCCACGATCACCGCCTTGCCGACCATCCTGGCCGTGTCGATCTTCATTGCCGTGCTGACGACCGTCACGCGCAATTACCGCGAATCCGAAATGGTGGTGTGGTTTGCCAGCGGCTTGTCATTGGCCGACTGGTTAAAGCCCGTTCTGCGCGTTGCCGTGCCCGTGGCGCTGGCCGTGGCGGGCTTGACGCTGGTGGCCGCGCCCTGGGCGTATCGGCAAATCGGCGAATACCATGAACGCTTCGAGCAGCGCTCGGATCTGTCCAAGGTCACGGCGGGGCAGTTCGCTGAATCGTCGGGCGGCAATCGCGTGTTTTTCTCTGAAGACCCGGTTACGCCGACGGATGAATTGGGCAACGTGTTCGCGCGTGAAACCGGCCCTGAGTGGCTGAGCGTCTTGACGGCCAGCAGCGCGCACAGCGAAACGCTGCCCAATGGCGACCGCTTCCTGGTGCTGGGCGAAGGCCATCGCTACGACCTGAAGCCGGGCACGCCCGAAATCCGCCTGGTGCATTTCAACAAATATGGTCTGCGCCTGGAAAGCAAGGCCGGTGACGACCCGATCGGCGAAGCGCGTGCCGCGGCCGAGCGCTCGTCGAAAGCCCGTGCCACGATGCAACTGGTGGCGGACAACACGAACAGCAGCTGGTCGCAGGTGATGTGGCGCATTTCATTGCCTTTGGCCGCGCTGAACCTGGCGCTGCTGGCGATTCCGCTCGGGGCGGTGAACCCGCGCCTGGGCCGTTCGGGCGATCTGTTGATCGCAGGCCTGGTTGGCTTGCTCTATATGAACCTGATCAACCTGTCGCGCGCCTGGATTTCCAACGGCAAGCTCAGTTTCGGCGTGGGGGTGTGGGCGATTCACGGCGCGGTGGCGATGCTGACCGTGTTCCTGCTGATGCGCCGCCTGCGGGTCAAAGCACCCAAGGACGCCAAGCCGGCCTGAGTGCCGATAACGCTGCAACGAAGCGGGGGCCTATCTGGCCCCCGCTTCGCGTCAGGGCAGGTACTTCATCGTGCCGCGCTTGCCCGCCAGCAGGTCGGCGTTTTTCAGCACCGATTTGCGGATGAATTCCCACAGCACCGTCACGCGCTTTAGCTTGCGCAGGTCTTCGTGGCAATACATCCAAAACGATCGCGTGATTTCGATTTCGGTCTGAAGCACCGGCTTCAGGCGCGGGTCCTGGGCGGCGATAAAGCAGGGCAGCACCGCCAGCGACTGGCCCTGTAGCGCGGCGTGGTACTGCGCGACCACGCTGGTGCTGCGCAGCACCACATTGCTGGCGGGCAGCACATCTTCCAGGTAACGCAGGCGTTCACTGAACAGCAGTTCGTCCACATAGCCAATAAAGGTGTGATGCGCCAGGTCGGCGCGCGTCTCGATGGGGGCGTGGCGGGCCAGATAACCCGGCGTGCCGTACAGGCGCAGCGTGTAGTCGCACAGCTTGCTGCACACGTAGGGGCCGCGCTGCGGCCGTTCAATGGTGATGGCCAGATCCGCTTCGCGCTTGGACAGGCTGACAAAGCGCGGCACGGGCAAAATGTCCAAGGTGATGTGGGGATAGCGCCGCTGGAAGTCCGCCGCCAGCGGCGTCAGCACATAACTGCCAAAGCCCTCGGTGGCGCCAATACGCAAATGGCCGGACAGGGCCTGGCCGATGCCCGACAAGTTTTCGCGCGCGGTGTGCACCGTGCTTTCCATCTGCTCGGCGTGAACGAACAGGCGCTGGCCATCGTCCGTCAGCACAAACCCCGCACTGCGCGACTTTTCGAACAGCAGCGTATCCAACTCGGTTTCCAGCGCGCGGATGCGGCGCGACACGGTGGTGTGCTCGACCCCGAGCTTGCGCGCGGCCGCGCTGACCCGCTGGGTGCGGGCCACCTCCAGGAAGTACCGCAGGCTGTCCCAATCCAACACGATTTCGATCTCCGGATCCGCGCGCCCACGGGCTTGGGGCGGCCTTTTTGCGCTGTGCATTAATGCACAAGGAATGTGCATTTCTGGTGTTGCTTGTTGATTTTCACACATCTACACTGGGCCGGCAGGCCTCGGGGCATTGCCCTGGGAGTCGCAGGCCGCAAAGACGGCATCACGCTATCAATCAGCGCATAACACTCAGGAGACAAATCCATGAAATTGCACGCACGCGGGCTGGCCGCAGGCTTGTGTCTGGGCGCAATATTGGTAAGCCAGGCGCAAGCGGCCGACAAGCCGCCAGTGAAAATCGGCATCCTGACGGACATGTCCGGCACGTATGCCGGGATGGGCGGGCCCGGTTCGGTGGCGGCGGCGCAGTTGGCCATCGATGACTGCCTGGCCGCGGAATGCAAGGGCATGAAGATCGAACTGGTGTCGGCCGACAACCAGAACAAGGCGGACGTGGGCGCCGCGAAAGCGCGCGAATGGTTCGACCGCGATGGCGTCACGGCCATTGCCGACCTGACCAATTCGGCGGTGGCGCTGGCGGTGCAGGGCATCGCTCGCGAAAAGAACAAAGTGGTGATGTTCTCGGGTCCGGCCACGACAGCGCTGACCAACAAGGAATGCTCGCCCGTCGGCTTTCACTGGATGTTCGACACGTATTCGCAATCGGCCGGTGGCGCCAAGGCCACGGTGCGGGCGGGCGGCAAGTCCTGGTACTTCATCACGGTGGACTACGCGTTTGGCCATTCGCTGGAAGCCGACACGGTCAAGGCTGTGAAGGCGCTGGGCGGCACGGTGGCCGGCAGTGTGCGGCATCCCTTGAACGCGCCGGATTTTGCCTCGTACCTGTTGCAGGCGCAAAGCTCGAAGGCGCAGGTGGTGGCATTGGCCAACGGCGGGCAGGACACCGTCAACGCCGTCAAGCAGGCGCGCGAATTCGGCATCGTGTCGGGCGGGCAGCGCCTGGTGTCGCTGCTGATTTTCTTGTCGGATCTGCGGGCGCTGGGCCTGGAAAGCGCGCAAGGTTTGTCCTATGTGGACGGCTTTTATTGGGACTATGACGACGCGTCGCGGCAGTGGTCCACGCGTTTTGAAAAAGCCTTCCGGGGCTTGAAGCCGACGATGACGCAAGCGGGCGTGTATTCCAGCGTGTTGCATTACCTGCGCGCCGCGGCGGCGGCCGGCAGCACCGATGGCAAGGTCGTGGCCGACAAGATGCGCGAACTGCCAATCAAGGATCCGATCATGCGCAACGCATCGATCCGGCCCGACGGACGCGTGATCCACGACATGTACCTGTACGAAGTGAAGAAGCCCGCGGATTCCAAGGGCGGCTGGGACTATTCCAAGCTGGTGGCCACCATTCCAGCGGCCGAAGCCTTTCAGCCACTGGCCGACTCGACCTGCCCGCTGGTGAAGAAATAACCGGACGCGCCTGCCCGGCCCTTGCCTGGCAGGCGCGTTGCAAGATCCATGAACGCGGATTCATCCGCATCGACTACGCAGTGTGAGGAGCATCAAATGAGTGAAGTCCCCCGCGTTCCGCTATTGATCGGCGGCAAGCTCGTGCAGTCCAAATCCACCGAATGGCGTGACGTGATCAACCCCGCCACCCAGGAAGTCGTTGCCAAGGTGCCCTTCGCCACGCGCGAAGAGCTGGACCTGGCCGTCTCCAATGCCAAGGAAGCCTTCAAGACCTGGCGCAACAGCGGCCAGGGCGCGCGCATGCGCGTCATGCTGAAATTCCAGGAACTGCTGCGCGCCAACACCGGCAAGCTGGCCGAGATGATCACGCGTGAACACGGCAAGACGCTGCCCGACGCCGAAGGCGAGATCGGGCGTGGCCTGGAAGTGGTCGAGCACGCCTGCTCGATCGCCAACCTGCAATTGGGCGAGTACGCTGAAAATGCCGCGTCGGGTATCGACGTCTACACGCTGATCCAGCCGCTGGGCGTGTGCGCGGGTATCACCGCGTTCAACTTCCCCGTGATGCTGCCGTGCTTCATGTTCCCCATCGCGGTGGCGTGCGGCAACAGCTTCGTGCTGAAACCTTCTGAACAGGACCCGACGTCCTCGTTGTTCCTGGCGCAGCTGGCCCTGGAAGCCGGCCTGCCCCCGGGCGTGCTGAACGTGGTGCACGGCGGCCCGGATACGGCCAACGGCCTGTGCGAACACCCGGACATCAAGGCGGTGTCGTTCATCGGGTCGACCCGCGTGGGCACCGAGATCTACAACCGCGCATCGGCCGCCGGCAAGCGCTGTCAGTCGATGATGGGCGCCAAGAACCATTGCGTGATCCTGCCGGATGCCGACCCCGAAGTGGCGCTGAACCAGCTGGTGGGCGCGGCCTTTGGCGCGGCGGGCCAGCGTTGCATGGCCTCGTCGGTGGCCGTGCTGGTGGGCGACGCGCGCAATTGGCTGCCGGACTTTGTCGAGCGCTCGAAAAAGCTAAAGGTCAATTCGGGCACCGACCGCGAAGCCGATCTGGGCCCGCTGGTGTCGCCCAATGCCAAGAAGCGCGTGGAAAGCCTGATTCAAAAGGGCGTGGACGAAGGCGCCAAGCTGCTGCTGGACGGCCGCAACCTGAAGGTGAAGGGCTTTGAAGAAGGCAACTTCGTGGGCCCCACGATTTTTGACGGCGTTTCCGAGAACATGACCATCTACACCGAAGAAATTTTCGGGCCGGTGCTGTGCTGCGTTGGCGTGGAAACGCTGGAAGACGCGGTCGCCTTCATCAACCGCAACCCCAACGGCAACGGTGTGGCGCTGTTCACGCAGGATGGGGGCGCGGCGCGCTACTTCCAGAACAATATCGACGTCGGCCAGGTGGGCATCAACGTGCCGATCCCCGTGCCGGTGGCGTGGTTCAGCTTCACCGGATCGCGCGGTTCCAAGCTGGGCGACCTGGGCCCCAACGGCAAGCAGGCGGTGCAGTTCTGGACGCAGACCAAGACGGTCACGGCGCGCTGGTCCGCGCATGCCAAGACGGTGAACACCACCATTTCGATGCGCTGAAAGGGGGGACGCCTTGCTCCTAAGCTTATACGAATAAGTTATATGATGAGGCGTCCTTATTACTTATAATTGGCCGATCTATTAAGGGCCAATGTATGAACCTCCAGCAATTTCGTTTTGTGCGTGAAACCATCCGGCGCGACTTCAACCTGACCGAGGCCGCCCGGATGCTCTATACCTCGCAGCCTGGAGTCTCCAAGGCCATCATCGAATTCGAAGACGAGCTGGGCATCAAGATCTTCGAACGGCACGGCAAGCGCATCAAGGGCCTGACCAAGCCGGGCCTGGCGGTGTCGCAGGTTATCGACCGCATCATGCGCGAAGTCGACAATCTGAAAAAAGTCAGCGACGAGTTCGCGCGCCGTGACGAAGGCGGGCTGGTCATTGCCTGCACCCACACGCAGGCGCGTTATCTGCTGCCGCGCGTAATTCCCGCGTTCCGCAAGCAGTTTCCCAAAGTGCACTTGTCCCTGGCAGAGGGCAGCCCGGCGCAGTTGGCCGAAATGGTCTTGCACGAACAAGCCGATCTGGCGCTGGCCACCGAGTCCCTGGCGTTGACGCCGGGCTTGGCCACGCTGCCCGTTTATGCCTGGGAGCACACCGTTGTCGTGCGGCCGGATCACCCCTTGGCCGAGCTGACATCCAGCGCCGCCAAACGCCTGTCGCTGGCGCAGCTGGCCGAGCACCCCATCGTCACGTATGACCGCGCGTTTACCGGCCGTAGCACCATCGACGAGGTGTTCGCCAACCAGGGCATCCACCCCGACATCGTGCTGGAAGCCATCGATGCCGACGTGATCAAGACCTATGTGGACGTGGGCCTGGGCATCGGCATCATTGCCGGCGTGGCGTACGACCCCCGACGCGATTCCAACTTGGTCGGGCTGCCGGTGGGCCATCTGTTCGGCACGCACACGACGCGGGTGGGGGTGAAGTCCGGCGTGTTCCTGCGCGACTACGTCTACACGTTCCTGGAAATGCTGGCGCCGTCGCTGACGCGCGCGGTCGTGACCGAAGCAGTGCAGGGCGCGCCTAAATAGACCTTAGTTCGCACCAACAAAAAAGCGCGGCGTCTTCTGGACGGCGCGCTTTTTTTTGCGCGCAACATCCGCCAAGCGCGGGCCCCGACCGGCCGGAGAGCCGCGAGTTCCCTGGGCTTGAACAAATCTCGCTATCCCTTCCAGCTAGTTCATATAAATAATTAAATAAGAACCGATCTCATTTGAATTGACTAAAAAATAGGAATCATTATCATTACATCCAGGCTCAACGACCAGTGAGGTTCATCATGACGGCAGGACTCAGTGCAGTAGTGGTTGGCGCGGATCGTCTGGGAAATATCCCGGATCTGCTTAAAGGACACAACATCTCGATCACGCATCACATCAGCGGCCGAGACCCCTCGCACCAGAAGAAAACGCTACAACTGCCGTCGGGCACGCAACTGGTTATTTTGCTGACCGACTTCCTGGGTCACAACGTCATGAAGACGTTCCGCAACGCCGCGCAGCGCGGTGGCATCCGGGTCGTGGCTTGTCGCCGTTCGGTATGCAGCATGCAGCAAGCCCTGCAACAATGCGGCCTGTGCCCGCGCGCGGGTACGGTGCACTGAACCACCGCAATGCCAGCCATCGCCGGACCAAAAAATACTGGGGAGGCCGACACGGCCTGCGGCCTTCATGCCGCGAAAGAGCAATGAACACCAAGCACTGAAGCACGCATAATGAAAAACGCCGCCAGACAGAGGTCTGGCGGCGTTTTCTTTTTGGGGGATGGCGCCTGGGTGGCGTGTTGTGTGACGATGCCCGAGGCGGAAAATCAGGGATTAATCTTGCGCTCAGTTCGCGGCGCGGGCAGAGGCCATCAGGCTGTTGTCCAGGCGGCGGGCGCCGTTGTAGCGCTTGGTCCAGTAGGCCATGGTCATGCTTTCCACACGCACCACGCCACCGGCGCTGGGCGAGTGCACGAAGCGGTCATCGCCCAGGTAGATGCCCACGTGCGAGTAACGGCGGCCCATCGTGTTGAAGAAGACCAGATCGCCGGCTTTCAGTTCGTTTTTGTCGACCGAGACGCCTTGCTGGGCGATTTCGGCGGCGTTGCGGGGCAGCTTCAGGCCCAGCGAACGTTCTGCCGAATAGGCAACCAGGCCGCTGCAATCAAAACCGGTGTCGGGGGAACTGCCGCCGAAGCGGTAGCGGATGCCCAGGTAGTTAAGGGCTTCGCTGACCATGGCGTTGTCGCCGTTGACACCTGAATGGATGCCTTTGCCGGCTTGCTGGCGGTCGCGCTTGAACTTTTGCGTTACCAAGAGGCCGATGGGGTCATCGGCGGTGGCAACCCATTCCATTTCGTACGGATCAATCTCGGACGTATGGGCGGTTGACTTTTGCCCGGTACCTGCACAACCTGCCAGGGTCGCTACACAAGCCATCAACGCGAGCGTACGCAGACCGCGCTTTGCCTGGCCAGTGGATGAATTTAATCGCGCGATTATGGAGTGTCGATGCATTCGCCTGGGGATGACCTGCTTTTTGACAGCAAAAGCCACGGGATTAGCCGTGGATCGGGCCGAAATGTCAGCAGAATCAACAATTATCTACAACTTCGCGGGGATTCTACCAAACTTTCATTACCAATCATTGCCGAATCGGTAATGGTTCCATGCCGCGTGGACATTTGGCAGAACTTTTTGACTTGTGGCAAGCCTCGTGCAAGGTTTGCCTACCAGAATGACCGAATGATTCGCTAAGAAATCAATCAGCCTTAAGGCGTACGAACAATACCAGGAGACACAAATGCAAAAAACCCGGGATTTCCATTACAGATCATTGCATGACCGCGATGCGTTCTGGCGCGAGGAGGCCGGGCGCGTGCATTGGGATACGCCCTTTGAGTCTGTACTGGATTTTTCGCGCCCGCCATTCACCAAGTGGTTCGTGGGCGGCACGACCAATCTTTGCTACAACGCCGTCGACCGGTGGCTGCCCACGCAGGGCGACAAGCCCGCGCTGATCTGGGTGTCCACCGAGGTCGACCAAGAACGCATCTATACCCGGCAGGAGGTCTACGAAGAGGTCAATGCGGCCGCCGCCATGCTCGTGGAGCTGGGTGTTGCGCGCGGCGACCGCGTGCTGCTGTACATGCCCATGGTGCCCGAGGCGGTGTTCACCATGCTGGCCTGCGCGCGGATCGGCGCGGTGCATTCGGTGGTGTTCGGCGGCTTTGCGTCGGTCAACCTGGCGCAGCGCATCGACGATGCGGCGCCCAAGGTGGTGGTCTGCACGGATGGCGGCTCGCGCGGCGGCAAGGTGGTGCCCTACAAGCCCTTGCTGGACAAGGCGCTCAGCCTGGCGAAATCCCCGCCTGCCTCGGTCGTGGTGTTTGACCGGGGCTTGTCGCCCTTCGAACCCGTGGCCGGGCGCGACCATGACTACGCCACGCTGCGCGAACGCCACCGCGGCGCCCGGGTGCCGGTGCAATGGCTGGAGTCGTCCGAACCCAGCTACATCCTCTATACCTCCGGCACCACGGGCAAGCCCAAGGGCGTGCAGCGTGACACCGGCGGCTATGCCGTGGCGCTGGCCTCGTCCATGGAATATCTGTTCAACGGCCGCGCGGGTGACACCTTTTTCTGCACCAGCGACATCGGCTGGGTGGTCGGGCATTCCTATATTGTGTACGGCCCCCTTATCGGCGGGCAGACCACGCTGCTGTACGAAGGCACGCCGGTGCGCCCCGACGGCGCCATTCTGTGGCAGTTGGTGGAACGCTTTGGGGTCAACACGCTGTTCTCGGCGCCTACCGCCGTGCGGGTGCTCAAGCGCCAGGACCCCGCGCTGCTCCAGCGCCATGACCTGTCCACCCTGCGTGCGGTGTACCTGGCCGGTGAGCCGCTGGACGAGCCCACTGCCACCTGGATATCGCAAGGCCTGGGCAAGCCCATCATCGACAACTACTGGCAGACCGAGTCCGGCTGGCCGATTCTTTCCGCGCAGCCGGGCGTGGAGAACGTGCCGACCCGATTCGGCAGCCCGTCTTTTCCCGTCTACGGTTTTGACGCGCGCATCGTCAGCGAGGCCACGGGCGAAGACTTGGGCCCGGACGAAAAGGGCGTGGTGGCCATCGTGCCGCCACTGCCGCCCGGCGCCATGTCCACCATCTGGGGCGACGATGCGCGTTTCGTGCAGACGTATTTCACGTCGATTCCGGGGCGGCAGGTGTATTCCACCTTTGATTGGGGGCGCGTGGACGCCGATGGCTATTGGTTCATCCTGGGCCGCACGGACGACGTGATCAACGTGGCAGGGCACCGTTTGGGCACGCGCGAGATCGAAGAATCCGTCAACAGCCACAGCGCCATCGCCGAATGCGCGGTGGTGGGCGTGGCCGATCCGTTGAAGGGGCAGGTGGCCATGGCGTTCGCGGTCTTGAAGAATCCCGACATGGCCGCGACGCCCGCCGGGGCAAAGCAGCTGGAAGGCGATATCATGCGCCTGGTGGAAGATCAGCTGGGCGCCGTCGCAAGGCCCGCCCGGATCCGGTTCGTGGGCGCATTGCCCAAGACCCGGTCCGGCAAGGTGTTGCGCCGCGCGATCGTCGCCGTGTGCGAAGGACGCGAGCCCGGAGACCTGACGACCATTGAAGACCCATCCGCCCTGGAACAGATCAAGGAGTCGCTGCAATGAATACCAAACCCGTGCTGAGCGCCGAAGACGTCAAGAAGATCCTCGCCGCGGCCGAAGCACACGCCGTGCAGAACAAGTGGGCCGTGACCATCTCGGTGGTCGATGACGGTGGCCACCTGCTTGGCATGCTGCGCCTGGACGACGCGGCCCCGATCTCGGCGCACATCGCGCCGGCCAAGGCCAAGACCGCCGCGCTGGGCCGCCGCGAGTCGCGCATCTACGAAGAAATGATCAACAACGGCCGCGTGTCGTTCCTGTCGGCCCCGTTGATCGAAGGCATGCTGGAAGGCGGCGTGCCGGTCACCGTCAATGGCCATGTGGTCGGCGCTGTCGGCGTGTCGGGCGTGAAGTCGACCGAAGACGTGCTGATCGCCCAAGCGGGCATTGCCGCGCTGGGCCTGTGAGCCAGGCGCAATTGCCGGAACCGCCCGCGGGCGGTTCCACGCCGGACGCCGGAGCAGGGCGCGACAGCGCCTTGAATCCCGGCGTGGCCAAGCGCGAAGTCTGGGCCTGGGCCATGTACGACTTCGCCAATTCCGGCTACACCACCGTCATTCTCACGGCGGTGTTCAGCACCTATTTTGTTGGCGTGGTCGGCGGCAAGGCGCCGTGGGCCACGCTGGCCTGGACCGCGGCGCTGTCGCTGTCCTATTTGCTCATCATGTTGACGATGCCCACGCTGGGCGCGCGCGCCGACGCCGCCGGCAGCAAGCGTCGGCTGCTGTATTCCAGCACCATTGGCTGCGTGGCCGCCACGCTGGTCTTGACGCAAGCCGGCCCCGGCGATGTATGGCTGGCGCTGGCGGCCATCGTGGTGTCCAACTATTGCTACTGCGTGGGTGAATCCGTGGTGGCGGCATTCCTGCCCGAACTGGCCCGGCCAGCCGCGCTGGGCCGCGTGTCGGGATGGGGCTGGAGCTTCGGCTATTGCGGCGGGATGCTTACCCTGGGCCTGTCGCTGCTGGTCGTGACCTCGGCCGAAGCCGACGGCATGACCGCCGAACATTTCGTGCCCTGGGTCATCGTTGTGACCTGCGCGGTATTCGCGCTGGCGGCGCTGCCGTCCTTCCTGTTGCTGAAAGAGCGCGCACGGCCCAAGGCCGTCAAGCCGCAAGCGCTGCATATGCTGCGCCGCCTGGCCTACGCGTGGCGCGACACCGGCCAGCACTTTCCCGAATTCCGTCGCCTGCTGATGTGCATCGCCTGCTATCAGGCGGGCATTTCGGTAGTCATCACGCTGGCCGCCGTGTATGCATCCGAAGTCATGGGCTTCACGACGCCGCAAATCATGCTGCTGGTGTTCACCGTGAACATCGGCGCGGCGGTAGGCGCGTTTTCGTTCGGCTATGTGCAAGACCGCATCGGCCACAAGCCGGCGCTGGCCATTACCCTGGGCGGCTGGATCGTGATGGTGCTGGTGGCTTATTCGGCCGTGACCGCGCCCGTATTCTGGGTGGCCGCCACGCTGGCCGGGCTGTGCATGGGCACCACCCAAAGCGCGGGCCGTGCCATGACAGGCGCGCTTGCCCCCGCTGGTCGCCTGGCCGAGTTCTATTCGCTTTGGACCTTTGCCGTGCAGCTGGCCGCCGTGATCGGGCCGCTGACCTACGGCGTGGTCACCTGGGCCACCGATGGCAATCATCGTCTGGCCATCCTGGTGACTGGCCTGTTCTTCGTGGGCGGCCTCGCCCTGTTGTCGCGCGTGGACATGAAACGCGGCTTGGCGCGCAGCCCCGCCGCCTGAATGTGCCGGGCCGCCGGCCTGCCAGGGGCGCCGCTGGGCTGCTATCCTTATGCACTGCCTTCAAGGCATCGCGCGTGATGCGCGATGCCTTGCGTTGATTGCCGGCATGTTGGCCTGATGGCCGATGCCGCCGGGTTGCAGCGGTACTGCGGGATACGGCATTGCGGGCTCTGGCCCGCATTTTGCGTAAGGTGCCCGTAAGAGCGTGGCGATACGGTGGTGGGTAGATAAAGAAACTGTCCCTGCGCCGCACTTCCTTTGTGAAGCCCGCGGTGCGGCGGCCAAGGCGAAAACAGCGGCATCAACAACAAAATCACCGTTTGGAGACAAGATCATGTCGAAAGCAATTGAGTCCGTCCTGGTAGAAACCCGCGTTTTCCCGCCGCCCGAGCGCGCGGCCAACGGAGCGGCGATTCCCAGCATGGACGCCTACAACGCCCTGTGCGCCCAGGTTGAAAACGACTTCGACGGTTTCTGGGCCGGTCAGGCCCGGGATAATCTGAAATGGACCAAGCCGTTCACGCAAGTGCTGGACGAATCCGACGCGCCGTTCTACCGCTGGTTCGGCGACGGTGAACTGAACGTATCGGCCAACTGCCTGGACGTGCACCTGACCAACGGCAACGCCGACAAGACCGCCATCATCTTCGAAGGCGATGACGGCACGGTCAACAAGGTCACCTACCGCGAACTGCTGGCGCGCGTGTGCCGCTTTGCCAATGGCCTGACCGGCCTGGGTTACAAGAAAGGCGACCGCGCCATCATCTACATGCCCATGTCGATCGAAGCCGTGGTAGCGATGCAAGCCTGCGCGCGCCTGGGCGTGACGCACTCGGTGGTGTTCGGCGGCTTTTCCGCCAAGAGCCTGCAGGAACGCATCGTGGACGTGGGCGCATCGCTGGTCATCACCGCCGACGAACAGGTGCGCGGCGGCAAGACCATTCCGCTGAAACCGGCCGTGGAAGACGCCATTGCCATGGGCGGCTGCGAAGCCGTGTCCAAGGTGATCGTGTATCGCCGCACCGGCGGCAAAGTCCAATGGAACGAGGCGCGCGACCTCTGGATGCACGATGTCGAGGCCAACCAGCCCGACACCTGCGAGCCCGTGCCGGTCAACGCCGAACACCCGCTGTTCATCCTGTACACGTCCGGTTCCACTGGCAAGCCCAAGGGCGTGCAGCACTCGTCGGCCGGTTACCTGCTGTGGGCGCTGCTGACGGTGAAGTGGACCTTTGACGCCCGTAAAGACGACGTCTACTGGTGCACCGCCGACGTGGGCTGGGTTACCGGCCACACCTACATTACCTACGGCCCGCTGGCCGCCGGGCTGACGCAGGTGGTGTTCGAAGGCGTGCCCACCTATCCCAACGCCGGCCGCTTCTGGGACATGATCGCGCGCCACAAGGTCACCACGTTCTACACGGCGCCCACCGCGATCCGTTCGCTGATCAAGGCCGCCGAAGCCACGCCGGAGGCGCATCCCAAAAACTACGACCTGGACAGCCTGCGCATCATCGGCACGGTCGGTGAACCCATCAACCCCGAAGCGTGGATGTGGTATCACAAGCACATCGGCCGCGAACGCTGCCCCATCGTGGACACGTGGTGGCAGACGGAAACCGGCGGCCACATGATCACGCCGCTGCCGGGCGCCACGCCCACCAAGCCCGGTTCGTGCACGCTGCCGCTGCCGGGTATCGCTGCCGCCATCGTGGATGAAACCGGTGGCGATGTCGAAAAGGGCAATGGCGGTTTCCTGGTCATCAAGCGCCCGTGGCCCGCCATGATCCGCAACATCTGGGGCGACCCCGAGCGCTTCAAGAAAAGCTACTTCCCGTCCGAACTGCGCGGGTACTACCTGGCCGGCGACGGCGCGCAGCGCGACGCGGACGGCTATTTCTGGATCATGGGCCGCATCGACGACGTGCTGAACGTGTCGGGCCACCGCCTGGGCACGATGGAAGTCGAATCGGCGCTGGTGGCGCACGAACTGGTGGCCGAAGCCGCCGTGGTGGGCCGCCCGGATGACACCACGGGCGAAGCCGTTGTGGCGTTTGTGGTGCTCAAGCAGGCGCGCCCGGAAGGCGAACAGGCGCAAGCCATCGCCAAGCAGCTGCGCGACTGGGTCGCCAAGGAAATCGGCCCGATCGCCAAGCCCAAGGACATTCGCTTTGGCGACAACCTGCCCAAGACCCGCTCGGGCAAGATCATGCGCCGCCTGCTGCGCGTAGTGGCCAAGGGCGAGGAAGTCACGCAGGACGTCTCCACGCTTGAAAACCCCGCCATTCTGGAACAGTTGGCCAAACCTCTGTAAGCACGATCGGCCATCAGCGGCCGATCGACGTCCTGGCGACAGGAGCATAATGTCAGACGCCCGCACCGGTAAGCGCCGGTCCGGGCGTCTTTTCTTTTATTCCCCTCACAAGACGGAGCCATGGACGTGAGCCGCAGCAGTTTCGATCGCGCAGGGCTGGCCCTGATGTTCAGCACCATCGTGGTCTGGGCAGGCAGCTGGATAGCGATGAAACTGATCGTGCCCTACATCGGCCCGTTCGACTTCGTGGCGTTGCGATACGTCGTGGGCGCCTTGGTGCTGTTCGCGCTGGCCATCGCCACGCGCCGGCCGCTGGGCATGCCGCCCTGGAAGCTGACCTTGCTGATCGGCTTGACGCAGACGGCCGGATTCCAGGGCTTCGTGCAGACGGCGCTGGTGTCGGGCGGCGTGGGCAAGGTATCGCTGATGGCCTACACCATGCCGTTCTGGGTGGTGCTGTTTGCGTGGTGGCTGCTGGGCGAACGCCCATCGGCCAAGCATGGCGTGGGCATCGGCTTGGCGGCGATCGGCCTGATCTGTTTTGTGGAGCCCTGGAATGGCCTGGGCGATATCCGGCCCGTGCTGTTGGGCCTGGGCAGCGGCCTGTGCTGGGGGGTAGGCACAGTGCTGTCCAAGCGCATGTTCGAGCGGCACGCGCCCGACGTCATGACGTTCACGGCCTGGCAGATGTTGTTTGGCGGGCTGGTCATGGTGCCCGTGGCGTATCTCGTGCCGCAGATCAGCGCGCAGTGGGGCTGGCAGTTGTGGGCGGGCATGACCTACATCGTATTGATTGCCACGGCCGCCGGCTGGCTGCTGTGGTTGCAGGTGGTGCGCCGCGTGCCCGCATCCATCGCCGGCCTGTCCAGCCTGGGCGTGCCTGTTGTGGCCATGTTGCTGGCGTGGGCCATCCTGTCCGAACGGCCGTCGCTGGGCGAGCTGGGCGGCATGGTTCTTATCCTGGCCGGCATCTTCGTGGTCAGCCGCGCGGCGCCCGCCGCCCGCGCCGCTTGATCCGCGGGCTCTTCGATTTCCCTTCCCGATCTCCTTTTTCCTATCAAGGATTCCCCATGATCGATCTGCGTAGCGACACTGTCACCCGGCCGACGCCCGCCATGTTGCAGGCCATGGTTTCCGCCCCGTTGGGCGATGACGTGATGGGCGACGACCCCACCGTGATCCAGTTGCAGGCTGCCGTGGCCGAGCGCGCCGGCAAGGCCGCCGGCCTGTTCTTTCCGTCGGGTACGCAAAGCAACCTGGCCGCGCTGATGGCGCATTGCGATCGTGGCGACGAATACCTGGTGGGCCAGTTGGCGCACACCTACAAGTACGAAGGCGGCGGCGCGGCCGTGTTGGGCAGCATCCAGCCGCAGCCCATCGAGCATGCCGAAGATGGTTCCTTGCCGCTGGAAAAGCTGGCGGCCGCCGTCAAGCCCCAGGGCGATCCGCACTTTGCGCGCACGCGTTTGCTGGCGCTGGAAAACACGTTTCACGGCAAGCTGATTCCCGCCGGCTACATCCAGGCCGCCACCGACTGGGCGCGCAAAGAAGGCTTGGCCACGCACCTGGACGGGGCGCGTGTGTTCAACGCAGCGGTGGCCAGTGGCAAGCCGCTGGCCGACATGTGCCAGCCCTTCGACTCGGTTTCCATTTGTTTTTCAAAAGGCCTGGGTGCGCCCGTGGGCTCGGTGCTGGTCGGCAGCGCGGAACTGATCGGTCGCGCGCACCGCTGGCGCAAGATGCTGGGCGGCGGTTTGCGCCAGTCCGGCGTGCTGGCCGCGGCCTGCCTGTATGCGCTGGACCATCATGTGACGCGCCTGGCAGAAGACCACGAGAATGCCCGCGCCATGGCGGAAGGGCTGCGCGGCATTGCCGGCGTTAAGGTGTTGAGCCAGGACACCAACATGCTGTTCGTGGAATTCCAGCCTTCCCGTTGCGATGCGCTGACCGAAGCGCTGGGCAAGGAAGGCATCCTGATGCGCGCGGTGTACGGTGGGCCGACGCGCCTGGTCACGCACCTGGACGTGTCGGCCGACGACGTCCAGCGCGTGGTGCAGGCCGTGGCGCGCCACCTGGCCTGATAGCGGCTGATAGCGGCCCAGGGGGCGGCGGGCAGCGTCAGGCGCCGGCGCGCAGCACGTCCGCCAGCACCGAGAACAGCTCGTCGATCTGGTTGCGTTCGATGATGAGCGGGGGCGACAGCAGCATCGTGTCGCCCGCCGACCGGATCAGGCAGCCGCGTTCCAGGCAGGCGTTGTGCACGGCATAGGCGCGCTGCCCCGGCTGACCCTCCAGCGGCGCCAGTTCAATGGCGGCCAGCAGGCCGATGTTGCGGATGTCCACCACATGCGGCAGCCCCTTCAGGCTGTGCGCGGCGTCTTCCCAGTAACGCGCCAGTTCCTGGCTGCGTTGGAACAAGCCCTCGCGACGGCAGATGTCCAGCGTCGCCAAGCCCGCCGCGCAGGCCACGGGGTGGCCCGAATACGTGTATCCGTGCGCGAGCTCGATGGCGCTTTCCGGCCCTTGCATGAACGCGTCGTACACGTGTTGCCGCACCAGCGTTGCGCCCATCGGAATCGCCCCGTTGGTCAGGCCCTTGGCGCTGGTGATGATGTCGGGCTTGACGCCGAAATAGGGCGACGCGAACGCGCCGTCGATGCGTCCGAATGCGCAGATCACCTCATCGAAGATCAGCAGGATGCCGTGCGCATCGCAGATCTCGCGCAGCCGTTGCAGATAGCCGCGCGGCGGCACGATCACGCCGGTGGAACCGGCCACCGGTTCGACGATGACGGCCGCGATGGTCGAGGCGTCGTGCAGTGCCACAATGCGCTCCAGCGTGTCGGCCAGGTGCGCGCCCCAATCCGGCTGACCGCGCGTGTACGCCATCTGCTGGCGATCATAGGTGTGGGGCAGGTGGTCCACATAGGGCAGCAGATTGCCAAAGGGTTTGCGATGCCCGCCGATGCCCGACACGGACAGGCCGCCGAACCCCACGCCGTGATACGAGCGTTCGCGCCCGATCAGCCGCACGCGCTGGCCTTGGCCGCGCGCCCGGTGATAGCCCAGTGCAATCTTCAGCGCGGTGTCCACCGCTTCCGATCCCGAATTGGAAAAGAACACATTGGAAAAGCCATCGGGCGCCTCGGCGCACAGCGCGTCCGCCAGTTCAAAGGCCAGGGGATGGCTCATCTGGAACGACGGTGCGTAATCCAGTTCATGCGCGGTTCGCGCGATGGCCTCCACGATTTCCGGGCGGCGATGGCCCGCGTTCACGCACCACAAGCCGGCGATGCCGTCCAGGACGCGGCGGCCGTCCGGCCGGATGTAGTGCATGCCTTCGGCGGCGGCAAACAGTACCGGGTTGCGCTTGACCCGCCGGTTGGCGGTAAACGGCATCCAATAGGCGTCGGTTTGAGAAAGGGCGGAGGGGGACGAGGACATGGGGACGATCCTGCTTCAAGGAGAGTTCAGGTCCGTATATTTTGTATTAATACAACGATAAATACAATACGGGTCGTCGCGCAGGCCCATCCGCGGCACATCATGCAGTCGCGCGCGAGCCCACCCTGGCCGAAGCGGGCGCAGGCGGAGGGGTAAGCGGGTCAGGAGGCTTGGAGCGACGCTTTCAGGTGGCGGCGCATCAATTGCGACGCCCACTCCTGGTCGCCGGATTCCAGCGCGTCGATGATTTGCAGGTGTTCGTTGCTGGAATTGACGAAACGCGCGTCGCGATAGAACGCAGCGTGCTCTTCCAGCCGGCGCAGATGGTTTTGCTGCTGCACCGCTTGCAGGATGTAGCGGTTGCCGGAGAAGCGCGCCAGGAGCTCGTGGAACGACGCATTCAGGCCAAAAAATTCAGTAGCCGAAATGTCGGCGTCGTCGCGCTGGATCAAGGCCTCATGCGCGGCCCGCATGCGCGCCAGCGCCGCTTTGTCCACGCGGAATGTGGGCTCCAGGAGCCCGGCGCATTCCACCGTCATGCGGAAACGATAGCTTTCGTTCAGCGCTTCGGCGCTTTCCAGCGACGGGGCAAATTGCCAGCCATGCCCCTTGCGCTTCTCGATCAGGCCATCCGCCGACAGTTGCAGCAAGGTCTTGGCCAGCACACTGCGCGGCGCGTCATAGCGCTGCAACAGATCACGTTCGGTAAAGGTCTCGGGCAGTTGGCGCGACGCGCGGTCATCGATCAACTGGCGCGTCAGCTCTTCCTGCGTGGGGCCGGCCCCTTCAATGGCCGGGGGCGCTGACGCCGCAGCATGGTCGGACACGGTATAGCCGCTGTTGGGCCGATGCGTGATCAAGCCCTGAGCGGCCAGCAGGCGCAGCGCGCCGCGTACTGGCGTGCGCGACACCTCGTAAGCGGCCGCCAGTGTTTCTTCCGACAGGTGTGCGCCGGGCTCGTGCCGCCGCGCCACGATGTCTTCGGCGATGTGTCGCGCCAGGTCGACTTGCAGCGGAGTAGGGCGGGCAGGAGCGGCGGGGGGCATGGCGCGTCAGAGGGGAAAAGGGCAGGCAAGGATGGTAGGGCAATGGTACCGGAGCGCCATCGCTTTTGAATCAGGCCCGGGCAAACCCTAATATTGAACTTTTTACTATATTAGTACAAAATTTGGCCGTCGATTCTGACCGTATCACCCAGGCCGCCGTTCGGCCCTATCCCGGAGTTTTGCTAGCGTGACGATGCCTACCCCGTTTCCCCTGGTCGACGTCCAGGGCAGTCCTTATGAACGCGGCCGCCAGCATGGCTCGGCGGTGCCGGAACACGTGGCGCGCAGCGTGGCCTTGTATCGGGGCCAGCTGGAACGCCGTGGCGTGGACGCCGCCCGCCTGAAGGAACTGGCCGCTGCCATGGTGCCGGTGGTGGGCGACTACGACGCTGCCTACCTGGAAGAATTGCGCGGCATCGCCGATGGCGCCGGACAGTCGCTGGAAGATGTGGTGGTCATCAACTGCCGCACCGAAATGATGTTCGGCCATGCGGAACTGGGGCGCGCCCGCAAGGGGCTGGACGACGGCTGCACCGGCCTGGTCGTATTGCCCGAAGCCAGCGCCGAGGGCAAGTTGATGCACGCCCACAACTGGGACTGGCGCGAAGAATGCGTCGACACCGGCATCGTCGTGCGCATGCGCCGTGAAGACGGGCCCGACCTGTTGATGTTCACCGAGGCGGGCAGCCTGGCGCGCCACGGTTTCAACAGCGCGGGCGTATCGCTGTCCGGCAATTTCCTGTCATGCGAACAAGACTATCAACGGCCCGCACAGGTGCCGCTGGTGCTGGTGCGCCGCAAGATGCTGGAAGCCACCAACATCTGCAACGCCATGAAAGTGCTGTGGGCGTCGCGCCGCTTCTGCTCCAACAACCTGATGCTGGCCCAGGCACAGGGCGAGGCCGTGGACCTGGAATGCGCGCCGGACGAAATCTTCTGGATCAGGCCGCAGGACGGCCTGCTGGTGCATGCCAACCACTGGATCAGCCCGCCCGCGCGCGCCAAGTTGTTCGACAAGGGCCTGGCCGCCAACCCTGATTCCATCTATCGCCAGCGACGCGTTGAGGACATGCTTGCGCGCCAGGGCGGCAAGGTCGGTTGGGATGCCGTCAAGCGCATCCTGGCCGATGATTTCGCCGCGCCCGACGGCGTGCTGCGTTCGCCCAAGCCGGCCAGCTTCGACAGCATTTCGGCCACCGTGGCCACCACGCTGATGGAGCCGGAAAGCGGCGTGATGTGGATTGCGCGCAAGCCCTATGAAGGCCGCAATTTTGCTGAATACCGGCTGTTCTAAGCCGCGCCAGGAGACCATTTCATGACGTCGAAAGTCTTGCGCGGCAAGCGCGCGCTAATGTTATCCGCTGCCCTGGCCGGCGCCTTGACGGGCCTGCCGGGGCTGAGCCAAACCCAAACCCCCGCGTCGTCCCCGCTGCCCGAGATCCGCTACGCCGAAGGCTCGGGCACGCCCACGTCCGTGCCCGGCGGCCGCTCGCGCAACACGTCCACCGACAACGTGCTGGCTCACGTGGTCGAATCGCTGGTCGCGCTGCGCGCGGACATGAGCGTGGGCCCCATGCTGGCCGACAGCTGGACGCTGTCCGACGACAAGCGCAGCTATACCTTCAAGCTGCGCCAGGGCGTGACCTTCCACGATGGCTCGCCGATGACGTCAAGCGACGTCAAATGGACGTACGGCTACCTGACCGGCGCGCAGTCCGAATACGCCTGCAAGAATCTTTACGACGGCAGCAAGGGCGCCAAGGTGGTGGACGTGCAAACGCCGGACCCCGGCACCGTGGTCTTCACGCTGGATGCGCCCTATGCGCTGTTCCTGGACCAGATGGCCAGCGTGCAATGCCCGATGCCGGTGCTCAGCCCGAAAAGCGTCGACGCCGACGGCAAGTGGATCAAGCCCATCGGCACCGGCCCGTACGTACTGGCCGAATGGAAGAAAGAACAATACGTGCTGCTGACGCCGTATGCCGGCTATGTGCCGCGTAGCGAGGCGGCCAGCGGCATGGCCGGCAAGAAGGTGGCATCGGCCAACGTGCGCTTTGTGGTGATTCCGGACGCCGCCGCGCAAAAGGCCGCGCTGATGGCCGGCCAGGTTGACGCCTACAACGCCGACGAAGACAACCTGCCGGCGAAAGACCCGCGCTGGTCCATCGTCACCGAGCAAGGGCTGGACACCGTCAACCTGTTGATGCAGACGCGCGCGCCGCTACTGTCCGACGTCAACATGCGCCGCGCCATCGCGCTGGCGCTGGATTTTCCCGCCATCGCCCGCGCGCTGAACAACGGTCAGGCGGCGTACAACCCGTCGCTGGTGCCGATTGCAAGCGTGTACTACTCCGAGGCTGACAAGGCGGGCTACGAAAAGAACCTGAGCGAGGTCAAGCGCCTGTTGCAGGCCGCCAATTATCGAGGCGAAACGCTGAAGTTGCAGGCCAACAAGCGCTATCCCTACCTGTACCGCGTGGCAGTGGTCACCCAGCAGTTGCTGAACAAGGCCGGCATCAAGACCGAGCTGGACATGCTGGAATGGGGCACGCAGGTCACGAACTTTCGCGAAGGCAAGTTCCAGCTGATGGCCTTTGCGTATTCGGCGCGCACCGAGCCCGCGCTGATGTATCGCGACGTGATCGGCGACAAGTCCAGGACGCCCATGGCGCAATGGGAAAGCCCCGAGGCCGCGGCCCTGCTTGAAGGCATCGAGGCCGAGTCCGACACGGCCACGCGCAAGCAGGCGTTCGACAAGCTGCACGCGCTGATGCTGCGCGATACGCCGCTGCTGATGTACTACAACAAGCCCGGCTACGTCGTCGTATCCAGCCAGCTTCACGGCTTTACCGGCTGGCCGCTGCGCAAGCCGCGTTTCTTCAACGTCACCAAGAACTGAGGCGCCGTGCTGGGCTATCTAACCAAGCGCATCGCGGCGGCGGTGCCCACGATCATCGTGGTGACAGTGCTGGTCTTCGGCATGATCCGCGCCATACCCGGCGACCCCGCATCGCTGATGCTGGGCGACATCGACAACCCCGCGCTGCTGGCCGAAATGCGCCACGCCCTGGGCCTGGACCGCCCCGTGGGCGAGCAGTTCCTGATCTGGGTCGGCAATGCGCTGCATGGCGATCTGGGCATGTCCATTGCCCGCCGCGAGCCCGTCATGCACCTGGTCCTGACGCATTTCGCGGTGACGGCGCAGGTGGTGTTGACGGCAACGTTGCTGGCCTGCCTGGTGGCCATTCCCGCCGGCATGATTGCGGCGTGGCGGCAAAACCGGCGCGCGGATACGGCCATCGTTTCCACCTCGATATTGTTCGTGTCCATGCCCAGCTTCTGGGTCGGCATTCTGCTGATCTGGCTGTTTGGCGTGAAGCTGAACTGGCTGCCCGTGTATGGCT
The DNA here is from genome assembly GCF_059760425.1 of Achromobacter sp. RT286_PF. Classification (NCBI taxonomy): domain Bacteria; kingdom Pseudomonadati; phylum Pseudomonadota; class Betaproteobacteria; order Burkholderiales; family Alcaligenaceae; genus Achromobacter; species Achromobacter sp. RT286_PF. Next base: position 26,538 of record NZ_JCBAMR010000030.1, on the reverse strand, counting down.
TTGAGTCGATGGCGCAAAGCGGTCTGGGCGCGTTGAAGTACTTGGTGCTGCCGGTATGCGCCATCGTGTTGACCGAGATTGCCGCGATCACGCGGATGATGCGCGCCAGCACCATCGAAACGTTGCGGCTGGAATACGTGGCGCACGCGCGCGCCAAGGGGCTGCCCGAAAAGCGCGTGATGCTGCGGCACGTGTTGCCCAATTCCTTCGGCCCCACGCTCACCGTCATCGGCCTGATGCTGGGCCATCTGTTGTCGGGCGCGGCGGTGATTGAAACCGTCTTCACCTTGCCGGGCATCGGCCGGCTGCTGGTGGAAAGCATCTATGCACGGGACTACCCGGTGGTGCAGGGCTGCCTGCTGTTTATTGCGTTGTTGTACGTGGCGGTCAATCTGGTGGTGGATCTGCTGTATCCGCTGTTCGATCCGCGCGTGAAGCTTCAATAGGAACGTCATGACGGGTTTCAAACCGGGTTTCAAACATACCAATGCCGTGGTGGGCGGCGCGCTGGTGGCGGGCGTGGTGCTGCTGGCGCTGGTGGGGCTGGTGTACACGCCGCACGACCCGCTGGAAGGCGATCTGCTGGCGCGCTTTTCGCCGCCGTCGTCCGAATATTGGTTGGGCACCGACGAGTTCGGTCGCGACGTCTTGTCGCGCCTGATGGCGGGCGCGGGCGTCAGCGTGGCGGTCAGCGTGTTCTCGGTGCTGCTGGCCTTGGTGCTGGGCACGACCATCGGCGTGGCGGCGGGCTATGCGGGCGGTTGGGTGGATCGTGGCATCAGCGTGCTGGTCGATTCCATGATGGCGTTTCCCGGCTTGCTGCTGGCGCTGGGCATCATGACGGTGCTGGGGCCGTCCAAGTGGGGCGTGGTGCTGGCGCTGGGCCTGGCGTATTCGCCATCCGTCTCGCGCATTGCGCGCGGCGCGGCGCTGTCGCTGCGGCAGCGTGACTTCGTCATCGCCTCGCGCGCCACCGGGCATAGCGGCCTGTGGACGGTGTTCCGCCACGTGCTGCCCAACTGCGTGGCGCCGCTGCTGATCTTCGCAACGTCCATCTTCGGGTCGGCGCTGCTGGCGGAAAGCGCCTTGTCCTTTCTGGGGCTGGGCGTGCCGCCACCCTTGGCGACGTGGGGCGGCATGCTGTCCGAAAGCCGCAACGCCATGGACCAGGCGATCTGGCTGGCGCTGTTTCCGGGCGCAATGATTTCGCTAAGCCTGCTGGGCATCAACCTGCTGGGCGACGCCGTGCGCGACCGCCTGGATCCGCGCATGCGGGGGGTGACGGCATGAACGCACCTGACCATTCCCTGGCAGGCGCTGCGCCCTTGTTGTCGGTGCGCGATCTGGAAATCCGCTTTCCCGGCAAGCGCGATGCCGCACCGGTGGTAAACCGCGTGTCCTTTGACCTGAAGGCGGGTGAATCGCTGTCCATCGTGGGCGAATCCGGCAGCGGCAAGACGCTGATCGGCAAGGCGCTGTTGGGCCTGTTGCCGGATGCCGCGCGCATTACTAACGGGCAGGCATTGTTCGACGGCCGCGACGTGCTGCCGCAAAGTGCGCGCGACTGGCAGGCCACGCGCGGCACCGGTATCGGCATGGTGTTCCAGGAACCCATGGTGTCCCTGAACCCCGCGTTCCGCGTGGGCGAACAGCTGATCGAAGCCCTGGTCCTGCGCCGGGGCATGACGCGCAGCGCGGCCTGGGATGCGGCCGTTCAGATGCTCGAACGCGTGCGGGTGCGCGATGCGCGCGATTGCATGAAGCGGTATCCCCACGAATTCTCGGGCGGCATGCGGCAGCGCATCCTGCTGGCCGGCGTCATGCTGCTCAAGCCGCGCCTGCTGATCGCCGATGAACCCACCACCGCGCTGGACTGCGTCGTGCAAAAAGAAGTGCTGGACCTGATGGTCGAGCTGACGCGCGAGCAAGGCACGGCGCTGATCTTTATCAGCCACAATCTGGCGCTGGTGGCCGCGTACACGCAGCGCGTGCTGGTGATGTGCCGGGGGCGCGCGGTGGAAACGGGCGAGGTGTCGCAAGTGCTGTCGCGCCCGGCGGACCCGTACACCCTGAGCTTGCTGGACGCGCTGCCCAAGCGCGGTCCGGCGCGCGCGCCTGTGACGGGTGCGCCGATCTTGCAGGTGGATCAACTGGCCATCGACTACGCCGTACGCGGTGGCTGGCGCCGCAAGCGATTCGTGCGCGCGGTGCATCAGGCGAGTTTTCACGTGGCGCCCGGTGAAACGCTGGCCATCGTGGGCGAATCGGGCAGCGGCAAGACGACCGTCATGATGTCGATTCTGGGCCTGGTGCCGCAGGCGCAGGGACGCATTGCGCTGGATGGGCAAGCGTTGCCGCCGGGCGGCGAGGGCGGCATCTGGCGCACGGCGCGCCGCCGCATTCAGATGGTCTTCCAGGACCCGTACTCGTCGCTCGATCCGCGCATGACCATCGGCGCGCTGGTGGGCGAGGGGCTGCGGCTGGAAGCGGGCATCACGCCGGATGCCCGGCAACAGCGCGTGGACCAGGCGTTGCGCGATGTGGGCTTGGGCGACGGCTATGCCGAGCGCTATGCGCATGAGCTGTCGGGCGGGCAACGCCAGCGCGTCGCCATTGCGCGGGCGCTGGTGATGCGGCCGGAAGTGATCATCGCGGACGAACCCGTGTCGGCGCTGGACGTGACCGTGCAGAAGCAGGTTCTGGAAACGCTGATGTCATTGCAGCGTTCCTATGGCTTTGCGTGTCTGCTGATCTCCCATGACCTGGGCGTGGTCGAGCAGATCGCCGACCGCGTGGTCGTCATGCTGCGCGGGCATATCGTCGAAGAGGGATCGCGCGACGAGGTGTTCGACCATCCGACGCATCCGTACACGCGCCGGCTGTTGCAGGCCGTGCCCGAATTGCGCGGCAATGCGGCAGACGGATTCCGTGTGCAAGTGCGCGAGCTGCCCGCCGGCACGCGCCGCGCCGATGCGGACTACTTTGATCCGTCCCGCAGCGCGGACGAGGCCGCGCCTGCCATGACGCCGGTGGCCGCATCCGGCGCCACGCATCGCGTTGCGCTGGCAGCCGGCGTGGCGTTGGCCGAAACGGTAGCCGCCTGACGCGTCAGCCGTGCCGGCTGCGGCTGTCGGCGGGCGCTTCGTCGCGCGCGTTCATGCCGTAGTCGCGCAGCACCTGCGCGACGCGCAGCCGATAGTTCTGGAACACGCCGCCGCGTCCCGCTTTCTGGGCGCGGCGATGCGACTCCAGCGAGCGCCAGCGCTTGACGGCGTCTTCATCGCGCCAGAACGACAGGGACAGCAGCTTGCCCGGCGTGCTCAGGCTTTGAAAGCGTTCCACCGAGATGAAGCCGTCGATGGCCTTGAGCTCGTCGATCAAACCGGCGGCAATGTGCAGATAGGGATCGGGGTTGCCATTGGCGGGTTCGACTTCGAATATCACGGCGATCATGGTGCGGGTTCCTTTGAAAATGCAAACTGCGGCACGCGTGCGTTGGGCAGCGGCCGATACCGGAAGCGGGATGCCAGGGCGGCCGCGTCGGCGCCTGCGTGCAGCAAATGGAGCAGCGCGCCCGATAGGAAATCCGGCTGCCAGTATCCGCCGCCCGGGCACGCAACGATTCGATGCCGGCCGAACTATGCCTGCGGCGTGTCCGGCCCGCGGGCGCCCGCTACGCGCAGCACCGCCGCGTAGCCCTGGCGTGAGTCCGGCCATTGCAGCGTGAAGCCGCTGGCGCGCAGCCGCGCGTTGCTGAGCTTCTTGCTGCCCACATTGGCGGGGGCAGGGGCGATACGTGGCGCGGGCGCACCTATCATGGCAGCGAGATCGGCGTAAAGCGTGTGCAGTGGCAGCGGGGTGTCGTCGCACCCGATATAAACCGGTTCAACCTTGGGCAACAGCGCCAGATGCAGCACGGCGGCGGCCGCGTCGTCGATATGGATACGGTTGGCCCAATGTTCAGGCTGCGTCGGCGCGCCCGCCGCGCCGCTGCGCAGGCGTTCGATCAATTGCAGCCGGCCAGGCCCGTACAGCCCCGCCAGCCGCAGCGCGGTAGACGACAGGCCGCGCGCGGCCAGCGCGGCTTCTGCTTCAAGCAGAATCTTGCCGTTGAAGCCTTGCGGCGCGGGCGGCGTGTCTTCGGTGACCCAGTCGCCATGGTGTTCGCCATACACGGCGCTGGATGACACGAACACCACGCGCTTGAGCCGCGACGTGTCCAACAGGTTCAGCACGTTCTGCAAGCCGTCGATGAAGACGCCGCGATACAAGGCCGGGTCGCGCCCACCGGGGGCGGGCAGGTGAATCAGCCGTGTCACGCCTGATGGCAAGGCGGGCAGGGAATCCGCGCGGGTAATGTCGCCTTGCAGCCATTGGATGCCGCTGTCGTCGTCGGGCGGTTGGCGGCGCAGCGCGTGCACGTGGTCGCCGCGCGCCAGGAAACGCCGGGCCACGCGCTGGCCAAGGTCACCGCAGCCAATGAGCAATACGCGTTCAGTCATGATGTGCCGCCTGAAAAAAAAGGCACCCAAGAGGTGCCTTGTTACTGGGGATGTGCCCGGCCAGGATTACATACCGCTATACACCGGCCCTTCGCCGCCTTGCGGGGCCACCCAGACGATGTTCTGCGTGGGGTCCTTGATGTCGCAAGTCTTGCAGTGCACGCAGTTCTGCGCGTTGATCTGCAAGCGGTCCTCGCCGTGATCGTCCTTGATGAACTCGTACACGCCGGCCGGGCAGTAGCGCGATTCCGGGCCGCCGTACTTGGCCAGGTTCACCTGCACCGGCACTGACGGGTCTTTCAGGGTCAGGTGGACGGGCTCGTTTTCTTCATGGTTGGTGTTCGAAATGAACACCGAGCTGAGCTTGTCGAACGTCAGCTTGCCGTCGGGCTTGGGGTAGTCGATGCGCGCGCATTCCGACGCCGGTTGCAGACAGGCATGGTCGGGCTTGTTGTGGCGCAAGGTCCAGGGCATCTTGCCCTTGAGCAGCAACTGCTCGACCCCGGTCATCACGGTGGCCACCGTGCGGCCCTTCTTGAACCACTGCTTGAAGTTGCGGGCCTTGTTCAATTCGGTGTGCAGCCAGGACGCTTCGAAGGCCTGCGGATACGCGGCCAGTTCGTCTTGGCGGCGGTCGGCCAGCAAGGCGTCGAACGCGGCTTCGGCGGCCATCTTGCCCGACTTGATGGCGGCGTGGCTGCCCTTGATGCGCGAGGCGTTCAGGAAACCGGCTTCGCAGCCCACCAGCACGCCACCCGGGAAGGTCAGCTTGGGCAGCGACATCAAGCCGCCCGCCGTGATGGCGCGCGCGCCGTAGGCGATGCGCTTGCCGCCTTCGAACGTGCCGCGTATGGCGGGGTGCGTCTTGTAGCGTTGGAATTCTTCGAACGGCGACAGCCAGGGGTTGGCGTAGTCCAGGCCGACAATCATGCCGACGGCCACCAGGTTGTTGTCCAGGTGGTACAGGAACGAACCGCCGTAGGTGTCGGAATCCAGCGGCCAGCCGGCGGTGTGGATAACCAGGCCGGGCTTGGATTGCGCCGGGTCCACTTCCCACATTTCCTTGATGCCGATGCCGTAGGACTGCGGGTTGCGCCCGTCGTCCAGCTTGAAGCGTTCGATCAGCTGGCGGCCCAGCTGGCCGCGCGAGCCTTCGCCGAACACGGTGTAGCGGGCATGCAGTTCCATGCCGGGCTGGTAGTGGTCGGTGTGCGAGCCGTCGCGCGCCACGCCCATGTCGCCGGTGGCCACGCCACGGACGGCGCCGTTTTCGTCGTACAGCACTTCAACCGCGGCAAAGCCCGGGAAGATGTCCACGCCCAGCGCTTCGGCTTGCTCGCCCATCCACTTGACGACGTCGCCCAGACGGACGATGTAGTTGCCTTCGTTGTGGAAACAGGGCGGCAGCAGCCAGTTCGGCGTGGTGCGCGCGCCGGTCTGGGACAGGAACATGAACTTGTCCTGCGTGACCGGCACGTTCAGCGGCGCGCCTTTTTCTTTCCAGTCGGGAATCAGCTCGGTCAGCGCCAACGGGTCCATGACGGCGCCGGACAGGATGTGCGCACCCAGCTCCGCGCCCTTCTCAAGCACGCATACGCCGATTTCCTGATTCTTTTCAGCGGCCAGCTGCTTTAGACGGATTGCGGTGGCCAGGCCGGCGGGTCCACCGCCAACCACGACCACGTCATATTCCATCGACTCGCGTTCAGACATTTGCAAAGCTCCCCGTATGTATTCCATATTTGGCTGGAAGTAATATCGGCGATTGTATTGCAGGCGGAGGCCGTGTATGCCTTCGTATTTCTTTTAGTCTTCAGGAGTAATTGGTGAACCCGGACAATCTGTCTGCGCGGATTCTGGCGGTGGGCGATACCCATCAGACCGAATTGCCTTTGCGTTGGGGCGACTCTGACGCCTTGAATCATCTGAACAACACGCTGTATTTCCGCCTCATGGAAGAGGCCCGCATGCAGATTCTGTACGACGCGGGCTTTGCGTTGCCCGCCGATAACGGCGCGATCCTGGCCCACGCCTCGTGCGATTTCCTGCGTCCGCTGACCTACCCGGCTACGGTCCGAGTCACGCACAAAGTCACGCGCATTGGCCGTTCCAGCGCCGAATTCGAGCTGCTGCTTGAGAAGGTCGGCGACGACGCCGGCCCCTATGCGCGCGGTCGCAACGTGCTAGTCTGGATGGATTACGTGGCCAATACGTCCGCACCGTGGCCGCCCGAAGTGCTGGCCCAAATGGCGACGCAATTCCAGGCGGCGGCGTCAGAATAACGGCGCTAAAACGCCCGTCATGCCGTTAAAATCAAGCGCAAAATCACGAAAAATAAAGGGGCGCGCCACCCTCGGCGCCGCAACCCAGAGACATCGGACAGTGTCTTGATGCCATCTGGGGCCGACGCCGGCAGCCGCGCTCCAGGAAAAACAGGGCTCACCCCGGCTTTCTTTGATCCCATGGGACACACCGCGCAAGCGGCGGGGCGGGCTCTCTTCGGTTAGACCTTAACTAGGAGTTGGAGCGATGGACAAGGTTTTTGCAAGCGCCCAGGAGGCGCTGGCAGGCATCGTCAAGGACGGTCAGATGATCGCCGTGGGCGGTTTCGGCCTTTGCGGTATTCCCGAAGCCCTGATCGCCGCGCTGCGCGATTCGGGCGTGAAGGACCTGACTTGCATCAGCAACAATGCGGGCGTCGACGGCTTTGGCCTGGGCCAGTTGCTGAACACGCGTCAGGTACGCAAGATGATCGCGTCCTACGTGGGCGAGAACAAGGAATTCGAACGCCAGTACCTGTCCGGCGAGCTCGAACTTGAATTCACCCCGCAGGGCACGTTGGCTGAAAAGCTGCGCGCAGGCGGCGCGGGCATTCCCGCCTTCTTCACCCGCACGGGCGTGGGCACCATCGTGGCCGACGGCAAGGAAATCCGCGAATTCGACGGCCAGCAATACGTGATGGAGCGTTCGCTGGTGCCGGACGTGTCGCTGGTCAAGGCGCACATCGCCGACCGCAGCGGCAACCTGGTGTTCCGCAAGACGGCCCGCAACTTCAACCCGAACGTCGCGATGGCCGGCAAGTTCACGGTGGTCGAGGTTGAACAGATCGTTGACACCGGCAGCCTGGATCCCGATCAGATCCACCTGCCCGGCATCTATGTGCAACGGATCGTGCTGAACACGACGCCGGAAAAGCGCATCGAACAACGCACCACTCGCCCGGCCTAAGGAGAAGACGACATGGCATGGTCCCGCGATGAAATGGCGGCGCGCGCCGCGCGCGAGCTGCAAGACGGTTTTTATGTGAACCTGGGTATCGGCTTGCCGACCCTGGTTGCCAACCACGTGCCCAAGGGCGTGGAGGTGTGGCTGCAATCCGAAAACGGCCTGTTGGGCATTGGCCCGTTCCCCACCGATGATGAAGTCGATGCCGACCTGATCAACGCCGGCAAGCAGACGGTAACGACGTTGCCGGGCTCGTCGATCTTTTCGTCGGCCGATTCGTTCGCGATGATCCGCGGCGGCAAGATCAACCTGGCCATCCTGGGGGCGATGCAGGTGTCCGAAAAGGGCGACCTGGCCAACTGGATGATCCCCGGCAAGATGGTCAAGGGCATGGGCGGCGCGATGGACCTGGTGGCCGGCGTAGGCCGCGTCGTGGTCCTGATGGAGCACGTGGCCAAGAAGAAAGACGGCACCGAAGACATCAAGCTGCTGCCCGAATGCAATCTGCCGCTGACGGGCGTGGGCGTGGTCGACCTGATCATTACCGACCTGGGCGTGATGGAAGTCACCGAAAACGGCCTGAAGCTGCTGGAAACGGCGCCAGGCGTCACGGTGGACGAAATCCAGTCCAAGACGCTGGCCAAGCTGGACGTGTCTTCGGTCAAGTAAACGGCCCTTGTAGGCGACCCTTGTAGGCGACCCTAGATGCACCAATGAAAACGCCCCGCAAAGGGGCGTTTTCATTTCTGCGGTAGGGGGCGCGAGGCGCTACGCCGCCGCGTCCAGGCGCATCCCCACATGCGGGATGCCGTCTTCAATGTATTCCTCGGTGACCTGCACAAAGCCGTGCCCGCCGTAGTAGTTGCGCAGCCGCGCCTGCGCGCCCAGATACATGGCGCGGCCCGGCCAGCGTTGGCGCACTTCGGCCATGGCGTGGCGGATCAGCTCGTGGCCCAGGCCCTGGCCGCGCGTCCAGGGTGCGGTGATCACCCGGCCGACTTCAATCTGGCCGTCTTTCAGCGACGGGTCCAGGATGCGGCAATATGCGGCCAGCTGCCCGTCCTGCCATGCCATCAGGTGCGACGTCTGGCCCATCAGGTCCTTGCCGTCGATGTCCTGGAAAACGCAGTTTTGCTCAACGACGAACACTTCCGTGCGCAGCCGAAGAATCGCGTAGATCTCCGGCACGGTGAGTTCCTGGTGGGGTTTGCAAATCCAGTCGGGCATTGCGGCAGTCCAAGTCAGCGGGTCGAAAAGGGAAAAGCAGAGCGCCGATAGCGTACCTCAAAGCGGCCCCGTTTTTTTTCTGTGTCTATCCGGCTTGCGCTTCGCCTCCCATTCCGACCTATCCACCGTTGTTACATAAATTCACGGGTATACCCTGAGTATGAAAAGGAATTTTCTTATTTAAAATTTGCGTGTAAACAGATTTACACAATCGCCAGATAAGCCGAACCCCCGCAAACGATGAACAAGGCCGTACTTACGATCGCTGATCGGATCGCCCGGGCCCAGCCCGCGCTGAGCCGGACGCAGCACAAGATGGCCGAATACGTGTTGGCGCACCAGTTTCGCGTCGCCACCATGACCATCGACGAATTCGCGGCGGCAGTGGGCGTATCCGTGGCCACGGCGAATCGCTTTGCGCGCGCGCTGGATCTGCCCGGCTACCCCCAGTTCCGTGCCGAACTGGCACGTGGCTTCGAAGCCGCGCTGGAACCCGTGGAAAAGCTGCGCACCGAATTGGCCCATTCCGCCAGTGCCGTGCAGATCTTTGCCGCCACGCTGGAAGAAGACATCCGCAACGCCCAACGCAACTTGCAGTCGCTGGATTCCGTGGCCTGTGAGCAGGCGGTGCAGGCGATCCTGGCGGCCGAACGCGTGTTCATCATCGGTTTCGGCGCCAGCGGTTTCCTGGCCGGCCTGTTGCAGCGCGGCCTGTGCATGCACCTGCATTCCGTTGAATCGCTGGCAGGCCCCGGCGGCGTGTCGCACGCGGCTCGGCAGATGTCGCGCATGACGTCCAACGACCTGGTGATCGCGATCGGTTTCCCTCGCTATCTGGCCGACACGGTAACGCTGGCCGCCGCCGCCAAGCAGGCCGGCGTGCCGGTGCTGGTGCTGACCGACAAGCCCACATCGCCGTTGGCGCCGACGGCCTCCGTTGTGCTGTACGCGTTTTCCGCGCGCCAGCTGATTCCCAATTCCGAAACCGCCGCGCTGGGCCTCATCGAAGCCCTGTCCGCGGCCGTGGCCTATCGGGCCAAGAATTCCGTTGCGGCAGCCGCTGGGGTGACCCAGTCCGTGATGCCGTGGCTTATCCATGGAGTAGGTAAACGATGATTCAACCCGTGATTGCCATTCACGGTGGCGCCGGCGCGATGTCCCGCGCGGCCATGTCGCCCGAGAAAGAACAGGAATACCTGGCCGCCCTGGAGTCCATCCTGACGGCCGGCCAGGCCGTGCTGGCCCGTGGCGGCAGCGCCCTGGACGCCGTTACCGAAGCCGTGCGCCTGCTGGAAGATTGCCCGCTGTTCAACGCGGGCCACGGCGCCGTGTTCACCAGCGCCGCCACGCACGAACTGGATGCCGCCATCATGGACGGCGCCACGCTGCGTTCGGGCGCGATTGCCAACGTCAATTGCGTGCGCAACCCCATTTTTGCCGCGCGCAAAGTCATGGAAAACAGCAAGCACGTGCTGTTCGTGGGCGAGGGCGCTGAAGCCTTCGCCAAGGCCGAAGGCCTGGAGATCGTGGACCCGTCCTATTTCTCTACCGACGCCCGCCGCGAACAACTGCTGCGCGTGCAGCGCGAAACGCCTGACGCCGCCGTGCTCGACCACGACGGCCAGGCCATGGTCGCGCGCGGCCAGCCCGCACCCGCCGACCCGCTGGACGCCGACAAGAAGTTCGGCACGGTGGGCGCGGTGGCTGTCGACGCGCAAGGCAACGTGGCCGCGGCCACCTCGACCGGCGGCATCACCAACAAGCAGGTCGGCCGCGTGGGCGATGCGCCCTTGATCGGCGCCGGCACCTACGCCAGCAACAAGACCTGCGCGGTATCCACCACGGGCACCGGCGAGATGTTCATCCGCATGGTCGCCGCTTACGACGTGGCGGCACAGATGGAATACAGCGGCGCGTCGCTGCAAGAGGCGGCCGACCGCGTCGTGATGGAAAAACTGCCCACCATCGGCGGCAAGGGCGGCCTGGTGGCCGTTGACGCCCAGGGCAATGTGGCCTTGCCGTTCAACACGGAAGGCATGTATCGCGGTTACGCCCGCGTTGGCGAAAAGCCGGTCACCGCTATCTACCGATAAGCGTGACGGGTTCTGTTTTGATTTTGGGGATTAATAAAGATGGTTGATCGCGCAAACAGCCTGGCGCTGCCGGAAAACCGCGTGGTCCAGGTCGACGACCTGACGGTGCGCTTCGTGGGTTCCGAGCGCACGGTCGAAGCCGTGCGCAACCTGTCGTTCCATGTGGACCGGGGTGAAACCCTGGCCATCGTGGGCGAATCGGGTTCGGGCAAATCGGTGACGTCCCTGGCGCTCATGCGTCTGGTGGAACATGGCGGTGGGCGCATCGCCCAGGGCCACATGGCGCTGCGCCGCCGCAACGGTTCCGTGATCGACCTGGCCAATTCCAGCCAGCGCGTCATGCGTAATGTGCGCGGCGCCGACATGGCCATGATTTTCCAGGAGCCGATGACGTCGCTGAACCCGGTGTTCACCGCCGGTGACCAGATCGCCGAATCGATCCGCCAGCACCAGGGCAAGGACGCCGCCGCCGCGCGCGCCGAAGCGCTGCGCATGCTGGAACAGGTGCGCATCCCGGAAGCCAAGTCCGTGCTGGACCGCTACCCGCATCAACTGTCGGGCGGCATGCGCCAACGCGTGATGATCGCCATGGCGCTGGCCTGCAAGCCCGCGCTGCTGATCGCCGACGAACCGACCACGGCGCTGGATGTCACCATCCAGGCGCAGATCCTGCAACTGATCCGTCAGCTTCAGGAAGAAATGCACATGGGCGTGGTGTTCATCACCCACGACATGGGCGTGGTGGCTGAAGTGGCCGACCGCGTGTTGGTCATGTACCGCGGCGACAAGGTTGAAGAAGGCCCGTCTGAACAAGTGTTCTCGGCGCCGCAGCACACCTACACCAAGGCGCTGCTGTCGGCCGTGCCCAAGCTGGGCGCCATGGAAGGCACCGATCTGCCCGCGCGCTTCCCGCTGCTGCAAGTGGAAGGCCAGGCCCAGCCCGTGGCCGAGCCTGGCATCACCAGCACGCAGGAAGTGCCGGCCGCCAAGCGCGAACCGATTCTGTCGGTGCGCAACCTGGTGACCCGCTTTGACCTGCGCGGCGGCATTCTCAGCCGCGTGCAGCGCCGCGTGCACGCGGTCGAACAGGTCAGCTTCGACCTGTACCCCGGCGAAACGCTCTCGTTGGTGGGCGAGTCCGGTTGTGGCAAGTCCACCACCGGCCGGTCGCTGCTGCGCCTGGTCGATAGCCAGGCGGGCGAGATCAAGTTCGGCGGGCGCGACATCGTCAGCCTGAAGAACAACGAATTGCAGTCCCTGCGCCGCGACATCCAGTTCGTGTTCCAGGACCCGTTCGCCTCGCTGGATCCGCGCGTCACCGTCGGCTTCTCGATCATGGAGCCGCTGCTGGTGCACGGCGTGGCCAAGGGCAAGGAAGCCGAACGCCGCGTGTCGGAATTGCTGGAACGCGTGGGTCTGCCGCCTGAAATGGCGCAGCGCTATCCGCATGAATTCTCGGGCGGCCAACGCCAGCGCATCTGCATCGCGCGCGCGCTGGCGCTGAACCCCAAGGTCGTGATCGCGGACGAGTCGGTGTCGGCGCTGGACGTGTCAATTCAGGCGCAGATTGTGAACCTGCTGATCGATCTGCAACGCGACATGGGCATTTCGTTCCTGTTCATCTCGCACGATATGGCCGTGGTGGAACGCGTCAGCCACCGCGTGGCGGTGATGTACCTGGGCCAGATCGTTGAGATCGGCCCGCGCCGCGCCATCTTTGAAAATCCGCAGCACCCGTACACCAAGAAGCTGATGTCGGCCGTGCCGATCGCCGATCCGGCGCGTCGCCACCTGAAGCGCACCTTGTTGTCCGATGAAATCCCCAGCCCGATCCGCAAGCTCGGCGACGAGCCGGTGGTGCAGCCGCTGGTGCAGGTTGGAACCGATCACTTCGTTGCCCGCCATCCGGTCGGCGGCGCGTATTGATTCCGTTGTCGTACCTATTTTTCTTCCACCAAACCCCCTAATTCCTTTTTGGAACCAGGAGTTGCAATGATGAAAGTTCTGCGCCCCACCAAGCTGATGGCCGCCGCCGCGGTGGCCTTCGGTGTGCTCACTTCGCCGTTGGCGCATGCTGCCAAGGACGTGACGTTTGCCGTCTCCATCGCACTGGAAACGCTTGATCCGTACAACACCAACAGCACGCTGAACCAGGCTGCCGGCAAGGCCTACTACGAAGGCCTGTTCGAATTCGACAAAGACCTGAAGGTCCAGAAGGTGCTGGCCACCGACTACACCGTCAGCGAAGACGGCCTGGTCTACACGTTCAAGCTGCGTCCCGGCGTGAAGTTCCACGACGGCACCGACTTCAATGCCGAAGCGGTCAAGATCAACTTCGATCGTCCGGCCAACCCGGAAAACCGCCTGTCGCGCTACATCCAGTTCAGCGTCATCGACAAGACCGAAGTGGTTGACCCGATGACCATCAAGATCACGTTGAAGAAGCCGTTCTCGGCCTTCATCAACGCGCTGGCCCACCCGGCCGCCATGATGATCTCGCCGGCCGCGCTGGCCAAGTACGGCAAGGAAATCGGTTTTCACCCGGTGGGCACCGGCCCGTTCGAATTCGTCGAATGGAAGCCGGCCGAATACCTGAAGGTCAAGAAGTTCGACGGCTACTGGAAGAAGGGCTACCCCAAGGTCGACACGCTGACCTTCCGTACCGTGACCGACAACAACACCCGCGCCGCCGTGGTGCAGACGGGTGAAGCGCAGTTCGCTTTCCCGGTGCCGTTCGAACAAGCCGCCGTGCTCAAGAAGAACGACAAGCTGGACGTGGTCGATCACCAGAACTCGATCATGGCCCGCTACCTGTCGATGAACACGCAGCAAAAGCCGTTCGACAACGTCAAGGTGCGCGAAGCCATCAACTACGCCATCAACAAGGAAGCGCTGGCCAAGGTTGCCTTCTCGGGTTACGCCACCATCGTGGACGGCGTGGTGCCCAAGGGCGTGGACTTTGCCCACAAGACCGGCCCGTGGCCGTACGACATCAAGAAGGCCAAGGCGCTGCTGGCTGAAGCCGGCTACCCCAATGGCTTCGAAAGCACCCTGTGGTCGGCCTATAACGACGGCACCTCGGTGAAGGTGGTTCAGTTCCTGCAACAGCAGCTGGCGCAAGTCGGCATCAAGGTGCAGGTTGAAGTGCTGGAATCGGGTCAGCGCGTGCAGCGTGTGCAGCAAGTGCAGAAGCCGGAAGATGCCAAGGTTCGCATGTACTACGCCGGCTGGTCGTCCTCGACCGGTGAAGCCGACTGGGGCCTGCGTCCGCTGTTGACCACCGCCGCTTTCCCGCCGGTGCTGAACAACGTGTCGTACTACTCGAACAAGGCGGTGGACGACGGTGTTCAGGAAGCCTTGGCCACGACCGACCGCGCCAAGAAGACTGAAATCTACAAGGGCGTTCAGGAAACCATCTGGAAGGACGCCCCGTGGGCCTTCCTGGTGACCCAGAACAACCTGTACGTGAAGTCCAAGAACCTGTCGGGCGTGTACGTGGAACCGGACACCTCGTTCTGGTTCGGCGACATCGACCTGAAGCAGTAAACCTAGCAGTCACTCTTGGGGCCTTCGGGCCCTTGTAAGGCCACATACGGCGGGGGCGCGGTGTCCCCGCCGATGTTGCAGGAATTTCAATGCTGACCTACATCGTCAAACGTCTTCTGGGCATGATCCCCACGCTGCTGCTGGTAGCCGTGGTCGTGTTCCTGTTTGTGCACATGCTTCCGGGCGACCCGGCGCGACTGGCCGCGGGCCAGGAGGCCGACCAGCAAACCGTTGAGCTCGTGCGCAAGGAACTTGGGCTGGATCTGCCCCTGCCGCAGCAGTTCGTGCGCTACTTCAGCCACATGCTGCAAGGCGACCTGGGTACCTCGCTGCGTACCAAGCGCCCCGTCTCGACCGAGATTTCCGACCGTTTCATGCCCACGCTGTGGCTGACGCTTGCCAGCATGGTGTGGTCCGTGACCTTCGGCATGATCATCGGGATCGTGTCGGCGGTCTGGCGCAATCGCTGGCCCGACCGGCTTGGCATGACGCTGGCGGTGTCGGGCATTTCGTTCCCCGCGTTCGCGCTGGGCATGATGCTGATGCAGGTGTTCTCCGTGAACCTGGGCTGGCTGCCGACCGTGGGCGCCTCGACCTGGCAACACTACATCCTGCCGTCCATCACGCTGGGCGCCGCGGTGGCCGCCGTGATGGCGCGCTTTACCCGCGCTTCGTTCGTGGAAGTCATCCAGGAAGACTTCGTGCGCACGGCTCGGGCCAAGGGCCTGACCGAGCGCCGCGTCGTCATCAAGCACGCGCTGCGCAACGCGCTGATTCCCGTGGTCACCATGATGGGCTTGCAGTTCGGCTTCTTGCTGGGCGGCTCGATCGTGGTGGAAACCGTCTTCAACTGGCCCGGCCTTGGCCGCCTGCTGGTTGATGCCGTGACCCAGCGGGACTATCCGGTGATCCAGGGCCTGGTGCTGCTGTTCTCGCTGGAATTCATTTTGATCAACCTGATTGTCGACGTGCTCTATGGCGTCATCAATCCCAGTATCCGTTACAAGTGAGGCGGCCATGAGCAATCCGACACCCGCCACGATGGTCGCCGCCGTTCCGAAGAACGACGTGCGCACGCCCGCCACCGAGTTCTGGCGCAAATTCAAGAAGCAGAAGCTGGCCGTGGGCGCCGGCATGTTCGTGCTGTTGCTGGTTGTGGTCGCGGCGTTTGCGCCGTGGATCGTGCCCTTCGACCCCGAGAATTTCTTCGACTACGACGCGCTTAACGCCGGCCCGTCGCTGACCCACTGGCTGGGCGTGGATTCGCTGGGCCGCGACATCTTCAGCCGAATTGTCATGGGCGCGCGGATCTCGCTGGCCGCGGGCTTCCTGTCGGTGGCCATGGGCGCCATCGTCGGCACCTTCATGGGCTTGATGGCCGGTTACTACGAAGGCTGGTGGGAACGCATCACGATGCGTATCTCGGACGTGCTGCTGGCGTTTCCGGGCATGCTGCTGGCGATTGGCGTGGTGGCCATCCTGGGTTCCAGCATGGTCAACGTGATCGTGGCCGTGGCCGTGTTCAGCGTGCCGGCGTTTGCCCGCCTGGTGCGCGGCAACACACTGTCGATCAAGCAGATGACGTATGTCGAAGCCGTCAAGAGCGTGGGCGCGTCCGACTGGACGATCATCATGCGCCACATCCTGCCCGGCACGATCTCGCCGATCGTGGTGTACGGCACGATGCGTATCGGCACGTCGATCATCACCGCCGCCAGCCTGTCGTTCCTGGGCATGGGCGCATCGCCTCCGACGCCCGAGTGGGGCGCCATGCTGAACGAGGCGCGCGCCGACATGGTCATCGCCCCGCACGTGGCCATCTTCCCGGCCCTGGCGATCTTCCTGACGGTGTTGGCGTTCAACCTGCTGGGCGACGGCCTGCGCGACGCGCTCGATCCGAAGATCGACCGCAAGTGATACCCGCGGGTAAATAGGAAAGGCCCTGCCGCCGGGCCGCCGGACCGCCGGGCCGCCGGAGCGCCGGACCGCCGGAGCGCCGGACCGCCCAAAGCGGTGCGGCGTGGGGCACTATCCGCGCCGTCGCCCCTTCCCAAAGGGCGGCGGCGTTTTGCATTAAGGAGCGTGGCAACACGCGGCAATCATGAACAAACAAGCGCTGGATATGCCCCGCATCGGTGTACTGCCGTCAGGGCCGCTGGATTCGATTTGCGACGTCGGCGACGTCACCGTCGGCCATCACACGCTGGCCGACGGCGCGCGGCAGACGGGCGTTACCGTCGTGCGCCCACATGCCCGCGACCCATTTCTGGACAAGGTTCCTGCCTCGGCAACCGTGCTGAACGGCTTTGGCAAAAGCACGGGCCTGGTCCAGGTACAAGAGTTGGGCGTGCTGGAAACCCCCATCGCGCTGACCAACACCTTTGGCGTGGGCACCGTCGCCAACGCGCAGATCCGCCAGGCCATCGCGGCCAACCCCGAGATCGGCCGCGGCATGGCCACCGTGAACCCGCTGGTGTTCGAATGCAATGACGGCTATTTGAACGACATCCAGGCGCTGGCCGTGCAGGAATCGCATTACGCCGACGCTTATGCCAGCGCCGCGAAATCGTTTGCGCAGGGGGCGGTAGGCGCCGGGCGCGGCATGTCGTGCTTCTCGTTCAAGGGGGGTATCGG
The DNA here is from genome assembly GCF_059760425.1 of Achromobacter sp. RT286_PF. Lineage (NCBI taxonomy): Bacteria > Pseudomonadati > Pseudomonadota > Betaproteobacteria > Burkholderiales > Alcaligenaceae > Achromobacter > Achromobacter sp. RT286_PF. The sequence continues at coordinate 9,311 of NZ_JCBAMR010000030.1, read as the reverse complement.
CTCGGCGTCCCGCGTGGCGTCCATCCAGCCTGGCCTGCGTCACACCGTTGGCGCGCTGGTGCTGGCCAACTTCGGCCGCTTGCCCAACCTGACCGTGGCGGGCCGCCCGTTCGGGCGTCGTCTGGCCGACCAGCTGGACCAGGGCTTGGCACAGCAAGGCGAGAACGCCGCGATTGTGCCGGAGAAGGGCTCCATCATCTTGCTGCTGGCTACCGACGCGCCGCTGGACTCGCGCCAATTGCGCCGCTTGTCGCTGCGCGCTGGCGCGGGCCTGGCGCGCACCGGGTCCGTGTTCGGCCACGGCAGCGGCGACATTGCGCTGGCTTTTTCCACCGCGTACACCGTGCCGCAATTGGCCGAACAGCCGATGCCCGCCGTGGCGATGCTGCACGAAACCCGTATCGATCCCTTGTTCGAAGCCGCGGCCGAGGCCTGCGAACAAGCCATCATCGCCGCGCTGTGGCACGCCGACGCCGTGACCGGGCGCAGCGGCCATCACCGCGCGGCCATCCGCGACGTAGCGCCGCAGTGGCGCCAATGGCTGTCCGACTCCGCATTCTGAATTCCTTGAAGGCTGACCCCATGAAGATCCTGATTTCCACCGATATCGAAGGCGTCGCCGGCGTCTTTCACGCCGAGCAAGTCCGCGCCGGCAATGGCGAATACGAGCGCGCCCGCGCCTGGATGACCGCCGAGGCCAACGCGGCCGTGCAAGGCGCCATTGCTGGTGGCGCCGAAGAAATCCTGGTCAACGATTCGCACGGGGGGTTTCGCAACCTGCTGCCCGATGGCCTGGACGAACGCGCGCGCCTGGTGCTGGGCAAGCCGCGCTACCTGGGCATGATGGGCGGCTTGGAAGAGGGCTGCGATGCCGTCTTCATGATCGGCTATCACTCGCGTTCGCAAGGGCGCGGCATCCTGGCGCACACGATCAACAGCTTTGCCTTCGCGCGCGTGCTGATCAACGGAATGGAGCTGGGCGAAGCGGGCCTGTACGGCGCGCTGGCCGGCGAAATGGGCGTGCCCGTGATCCTGGGCACGGGCGACGACGTGTTCATCGCGGAAACGCGCGACACGTTCCCCGGCGCTGAATGGGTGCAGACCAAAGTGGCGCACGGCCAGGGCAGCGGCGTGACCTTGTCGCCCGCCGCCTCGCGCCGCGCCATCGCCGCCGCGGCCGAAACCGCGGTGCGCAAGCTCAAGAGCAAGGCCACTTCCGCCGCCGATCCGAAACCCGTTCCTTTCCGCATTCCCGCCCCTATAGAATGCCGGTTGCAGACACAGAGCGCGGCGCTGGCCGACCTGTTCTGCATGTGGCCCACGCTGGAACGCGTGGACGGCGTCACCGTGCGATTCAACGTGGATAGCATGCAGTCGGCCGTCCGCACGTTGAACAGCCTGGCCGCCATGTCTTTCATGTTGCGCTAAGGATCCCATCCCCCATGTCTAGCACCGACGCCCGTATCGCCCAACTGCGGCAGGCCATGAGCCGCCGCGGCCTGTCCGCCTATATCGTCCCGTCCTCGGACCCGCACCTGTCCGAGTATCTGCCGGCACGCTGGCAAGGGCGGCGCTGGCTGTCGGGCTTCACGGGGTCGGTTGGCACGCTGGTCGTCACGGCGGACTTTGCCGGCCTGTGGGTGGACAGCCGCTACTGGGTGCAGGCCGAGACGCAACTGGCCGGCACCGGCGTGCAGTTAATGAAGATTGCGCTGGCGTCCACGCCCGGCCATGTCGACTGGCTGGCCGCCAACACCCGCGCGGGCGATGTCATCGGCGTGGACGGCCAGGTGCTGGGCCTGGGCGCGTTTCGCGCCTTGTCGGCCGCTGCCGCCAAGTCCGGCGCCACGCTGGAAATCCGCGTAGACCTGCTGGACGACATCTGGACCGACCGCGCCGGCCTGCCCGACGCAAAGATCTATGAGCACGTTGCGCCCGAAGCCTGCGTGACCCGCGCCGACAAGCTGGCCCAGGTGCGCGACGCCATGCGCGCGCACGGCGCCGATGTGCATTTCATCTGCACGGTGGACGACATTGCCTGGCTGCTGAACCTGCGTGGCGCGGACGTGGACTACAACCCGGTGTTCGTTGGCCATGCGCTGATCGGCCTGGACCACGCCACGCTGTTCGTGGCGGACGGCAAGATCGACGACGCCCTGCGCGCCACGCTGGCCGCCGATGGCGTCGAAGTGGCGGGCTATGCGCAAGCCGCCGACGCCTTGGCCTCGCTGGAACTGGACCAGACCTTGCTGATCGATCCGGCGCGTGTGACCTGCGGCGTGTTCCACGCCATGGACCCCGCCGTGCCGCGCATTGAAGCAATCAACCCGTCCACCTTGCTCAAGTCGCGCAAGACGGATGCCGAACTGGCCCATGTGCGCCAGGCGATGGCGCAAGACGGCGCCGCATTGTGTGAATTCTTTTCCTGGTTCGAAGGCGCGCTGGGCAAGGAAACCATTACCGAACTGACGATCGACGAGCAGATCACCGCCGCCCGCGCCTGCCGCCCGGCCTACGTCTGCCCCAGCTTTGCCACCATCGCCGGCTTCAACGCCAACGGCGCCATGCCGCATTACCGCGCCACGCCGCAATCGCATGCCACCATCGAAGGCGATGGCCTGTTGCTGATCGATTCGGGCGGCCAGTACCTGGGCGGCACCACCGACATCACGCGCGTGGTCGCGGTGGGCACGCCCAGCGCCGATCAGAAAGTGGACTTCACGCTGGTGCTCAAGGGCATGATCGCGTTGTCGCGCGCGTCGTTCCCGCGCGGCACGCCGTCGCCCATGCTGGACGCCATTGCGCGCGCGCCCATTTGGGAAGGCGGGGCGGAATACGGCCATGGCACCGGCCACGGCGTGGGCTATTTCCTGAACGTGCACGAAGGCCCGCAAGTGATCTCGTACCGCGCCATGCCGGGCCCGCACACCGCGATGGAGCCGGGCATGATCACGTCGAACGAACCCGGTATCTATCGCCCGGGCCGTTGGGGCGTGCGCATTGAAAACCTGGTTGCCAACCGCAGCTGGCTGACGTCGGAACTGGGCGAGTTCCTGTGCTTTGAAACGCTGACGCTATGCCCGATCGACACGCGCTGCATCGAGGTGTCGCTGATGCGCGCCGACGAAATCGCGTGGCTGAACGACTATCACAAGACGGTGTTCGAGCGACTGTCGCCGCTGGTGCAAGGCGAGGCCCTGGCGTGGCTTGAACGCAGCACCGCGCCGATCAGCGCATAGGACGGTCGCCGGGCGGGGCCGGCGACAACGCTCAGGCCGACTTCGCCGCCTGCCTGGCGCCCCAGTACAGCGCCAGGGCGCCGGCCATGCACCCCATCACCAGCAGCGCGGCGTAGATTGCCAGCACGGCGGCGCTTGCCGAATAAGACTGCGCGGCGCGCATCATCTGGCTCCATGTCATGGCGTTGACGGCCAGATAGGCCAGGCCGATGCCGGCCGCCTGCGCCAGCCAGAAGGCCAGGCTGCCATGGGCCACCGCGCGCCCCATCCGGGCGCGGCCGATGTGGCGCGGCAAAGCCTTCAGGCACGTGACGACGCACAGCGCAAGCAGCAGCGCGGGCAGCGCTATATAGCCCAACACGAAGGCCGTCCAACCGGCATCCAGAAACATCATTTGCAGGTAGCCGCCCGCGGCGATTGATACGGTCAACTGCCACGCCAGCATGGACAACCCGGCGATCCAGGCCGCATGCCGTCGACCGTAGGCGGGTGCGCCCGGCGCGCCCTTGCGTTGCACGGTCCAGGCAGCGATGCGCACGACCAGGCACATGCCGACGATTTCCAGCACGATATTCACGACGCGAAACAGCAGGGCCATGGTGAGGAACTGGCCGGTCAGCTCGAGGCCGAACTGCTGGGTCAGCGCGCCGCGGTTCTCCATGACGAAGTGCATGCCCACGTTGTGCAGGTAGGCGGTGGCGGCCGACACCATCAAGGTGTAGATCAGCTGCAAGGCGATGAAGGTGCCGAACAGCTTGCGCGGCTCGTCCACCGCCGTGGTGTTGTGGCGGCGCAGCCAGCCGTGCATCGTGCCCCACACCGTCAACCCGACCATGACGGCGGACGCCAGGATGTTGGTCAGCAGCGGCATCAGGTATTGCGGCTGGCTGTACATCTCGCGCATTTGGTCGAATTGCGGCAAGGCCAGCATGGTGTAGCCCTGCACCAGCGCACCATAAGCCAGGCGCACGATGACGGCGGTCAACGCCAGGCGCCAGGCAAGCGAAGCGGGGCGATGGGTGGAAGCAGGGGCCGCGGGAGGGGATGCCGGGGAAGGCGGCGCGGATGCAGGAAACGGGGAAGGGGTCATCGACGGTGGCGGAAGGTTGAGAAAAGCGGGGTCGAAAATTAGGGATCGAACATATCACGGCGCCTTCGGCCCACGTGAATGCGGCGCGCCAGGGCGGGCATTTGAGTGCTGCCAAATGTTACGCGTCATCGCTAGGGGAAAACCCAAATAACTTCCGCCTCCCGGCTATAATCCAAATTTCCCGCACGCGCCCGCTCGTCCCGGGTGCTCATTACGATGACCAAATACGTATTTGTCACCGGCGGAGTGGTGTCTTCCCTGGGCAAGGGCATCGCCGCTGCGTCGCTCGCCGCCATTCTCGAGTCGCGTGGTTTGCAGGTCACCATGCTGAAGCTCGATCCGTACATCAACGTCGATCCGGGCACGATGAGCCCCTTCCAGCACGGTGAAGTGTTCGTCACGGAAGACGGCGCCGAAACCGATCTGGACTTGGGCCACTACGAGCGTTTCATTTCCGCTCGCATGCACAAGGTGAACAACTTCACCACCGGGCAGATCTACGAATCGGTGCTGCGCAAGGAACGGCGTGGCGACTACCTGGGCAAAACTGTCCAGGTGATTCCGCACATCACCAACGAAATCCAGGACTTCATCGCCCGTGGCGCCGAAGCGGGCTGGAACGGCAACACGGACGTCGCCATCGTCGAAATCGGCGGCACCGTGGGCGACATCGAGTCCCTGCCTTTCCTGGAAGCCGCGCGCCAGATGAGCCTGCGCATGGGCCGCAACAACGCGGCCTTCGTGCACCTGACCCTGGTGCCGTTCATCGCTTCCGCCGGCGAACTCAAGACCAAGCCTACGCAGCATTCGGTCCAGAAGCTGCGCGAAATCGGTATCTACCCGAACGCGCTGCTGTGCCGCGCCGACCGTCCCATCCCAGACGATGAGCGCGCCAAGATCTCGATGTTCTCGAACGTGCCGCTGGACGCCGTCATCTCCGTGTGGGATGCCGATTCCATCTACAAGATTCCCGCCATGCTGCACAAGCAAGGCGTGGACAACATCGTCTGCGAAGCGCTGGGCCTGACCCCGCCGCCGGCTGATCTGTCCATGTGGGACAACCTGGTCGAAGCGCTGGAGCACCCGCAGCACCAGTTGACGATCGGCATGGTCGGCAAGTACGTCGACCTGACCGAATCGTACAAGTCGCTGACGGAAGCGCTGGTTCACGCCGGCATCCACACGCGCTCGAAGATCAACATCGAATACATCGATTCGGAAGACATCGAAACCCGCGGCACCGACCAACTGAAGCATCTGGACGCCATTCTGGTCCCGGGCGGCTTCGGCAAGCGCGGCACCGAAGGCAAGATCGCCGCGATCCGCTACGCCCGTGAAAACGGCGTGCCGTATCTGGGCATCTGCCTGGGCATGCAACTGGCCGTCATCGAGTTCGCGCGCCACGTCGCCGGCCTGGGTGGCGCCAACAGCACGGAATTCGACCCGTCGGCGCCCCATCCGGTGGTGGCACTGATTACCGAATGGATGGACCGCGAAGGCAAGGTCGAAAAGCGCGACAATTCGTCCGACCTGGGCGGCACCATGCGCAAGGGCGCGCAGCGCGTGCCGATCAAGCCGGGCACTCGCGCGCAGACCATCTACGGCGACGAAGTGAACGAGCGTCACCGTCACCGCTACGAGGTCAACAACGTCTACGTGCCGCGACTGGAAGAGTCCGGCATGGTGATCAGCGCCCGCACGCCGACCGAAAACCTGCCGGAAATGATGGAATTGCCCGACCACCCGTGGTTCGTGGGCGTGCAGTTCCACCCGGAGTTCACGTCGACCCCGCGTGATGGCCACCCGTTGTTCTCCAGCTATATCCGCGCCGCCATCGAGCAGAAGTCTCGTCGCGGTCAGGAGGCGTAATGCCGGTTCGCGGTCTCGAGTTCCGTAAGCGGATCCTCGGGGCCGCGGCCCATTTCTCCAGCGCCGCACTAGGCGGCGGCGCTTCTTTCGGATACAACCAATTAGCATCGGACAGGTGTCGCCAGGCCGCTTTGCGCGACACTGGCGGCTTTGCCGTATCCGGCGCCCACCCCCTTTCAACGCTACTGCTCTGAAGGAACCCCATGAGTGCTTACATCATCGCCGAAGTCACGGTGACCAAGCCCGCGCAATACGAGGACTACAAGCGTCTGTCCACGCTCGCCATGCGCGCGTACGATGCCAAGGTCCTGGTGCGGGGCGGTGAGACCAAGCACCTTGAGGGCCGTAAGCCTGGCCGCACCGTCGTCATGGAATTTCCGTCGATGACCGCCGCCCAGGCCTTCTACGACTCCTGGCAGTACCGCCGTGCCCGCAACGCCCGCGAGGGCGCGGCCGTCATGAATATGTTTATCGTTCAGGGAATGTAAAGTCATGAGTGCAATCGTCGACATCATCGGCCGCGAGATTCTGGATTCGCGCGGCAACCCCACCGTGGAATGCGATGTGCTGCTGGAATCCGGCGCCATGGGCCGTGCGGCCGTGCCGTCCGGCGCATCCACCGGCGCCCGCGAAGCCATCGAGCTGCGCGACGGGGACAAGAGCCGTTATCTGGGCAAGGGCGTGCTGCGCGCCGTTGAGAACCTGAATACGGAAATCTCCGAAGCCTTGATGGGCCTGGACGCCCAGGAACAGACCTTCGTCGATCGCACCTTGATCGAGCTGGACGGTACCGAGTCCAAGGAACGCCTGGGCGCCAACGCGATCCTGGCGGCCAGCATGGCCGTGGCCCGCGCCGCCGCCGACGAATCGGGCCTGTCGCTGTACCGCTATTTCGGCGGCAGCGGCCCCATGAGCATGCCCGTGCCGATGATGAACGTCATCAACGGCGGCGCGCACGCGAACAACACGCTGGACCTGCAAGAACTGATGATTCTGCCGGTGGGCGCGGGCAGCTTCCGCGAAGCCCTGCGTTGGGGCGCTGAAGTCTTCCACATGCTGAAAAAGCTGATCCACGGCCAGGGCATGTCCACGGCCGTTGGCGACGAAGGCGGCTTTGCCCCCAACGTCCCCAGCCATGAAGCCGCCATCCAGCTGATCCTGAAGGCCATCACCGAAGCCGGCTACGAGCCGGGCACGCAGATCGCCCTGGGCCTGGATTGCGCCAGCTCGGAGTTCTACCGCGACGGCAAGTACACGCTGGCCGGCGAAGGCGGCATCTCGCTGTCCTCGCAGGAATTCACCAACCTGCTGGCCACCTGGTGCGACAAGTACCCCATCATTTCGATCGAAGACGGCATGGCCGAAAACGATTGGGACGGCTGGAAGTTGTTGACCGACCAGTTGGGCAAGAAAGTGCAATTGGTGGGCGACGACCTGTTCGTCACCAACACCAAGATCCTGCGTGAAGGCATCCAGAAGGGCGTCGCCAACTCGATCCTCATCAAGATCAACCAGATCGGCACGCTGACCGAAACCTTCGCCGCCATCGAAATGGCCAAGCGCGCCGGCTACACCGCCGTCGTGTCGCACCGTTCGGGCGAAACCGAAGATTCCACCATCGCCGACATCGCCGTGGCGACCAACGCCATGCAGATCAAGACGGGTTCGCTGTCCCGTTCGGATCGCATGTCCAAGTACAACCAGCTGCTGCGTATCGAAGAAGAGCTGGCTGAAGTGGCGTCGTATCCTGGCCTGGAAGCTTTCTACAACCTGCGTTGATGGGAAGCGCGATGGCGACGCCCGGCGCCGCCATCGCATCCGCGCCACGACTGCTCTGAGGGTTCTCGCGTATGCGCCTGTTGTTCCTGGTGCTGTTCGTGCTGGTAGGCTTGATCCAATACCCGCTTTGGCTGGGTAAGGGCGGCTGGTTCAAGGTCTGGGATTTGCAACGCCAAGTGGCCGAGCAGCGCGAGACCAATGAAGGCCTGCGCGCGCGTAATGCCGCGCTGGAAGCCGAAGTGCGAGACCTTGAAGGCGGCTCTGGCGCCATTGAAGAGCGCGCCCGCGGCGAGTTGGGCATGATGCGCGACGGTGAAGTGTTCGTTCACATCCTGCCGCAGAATGCGCAGCCGCCCGCCGGTGGCGCCACGCTGGCGACCGACGCGGCCACCAAGCCCGCCACGCCGGCCCGCACCAGCGCCCCGGCAGCCAAGCCGCCGGCGGCTCGCGCCACACCCGCCGCCGCACCCAGGCCGGCCAACAGCCCCCGCCAGTAAGCTTGCGGCGGCCGGCAACGGCTTGCTGGTCGTTGACAGCTGATCGCCGGTAACTCATAGCCGCTAACTCATAGCCGATGCCCGGCGTCAATCGCAGTGGGCATCGCGGCATGCTCCCATCACGATTTCCGCCGGCCTTGGCCGCGCGCCCGTCCAATCGACCGGGTGCGTGTGCATCTCCATTTCCAGTTCAACCTGAATCGGCAACAACCCATGCCTGCGAGCCACGCCCGCATAGCTGGCGTCGTTGCGCCCCAGCGCGGTGAGCGCCGCTCGTACGGGGAACAGCCAAGGCTTGTGCAGATAAGTCAGCCGCAGCTTCAGGGTGTTGGCGTCGAAGATGGTGGCAGCGCCGGGGCGGGGCGGTCGCCTGGCGTGCTGCAAGTCCTGGTAGTCGTTGTCGATGGCGCGTCGGCCCGGCGCGGCCAGGACGACCAAGTCCGTGCGGCGATGGTCGCGGAACATCCTGGCATTGGGCTGCAAGACTTCGATTCGCCACGCGCCAAGGCCCGTGCCCGCCGAGGCGTCGGCATGTGCGCGCGCCAGCCTGCGCCTTGCACCGGCTTCGCCGTCAGCGCCGGCATGCAGGGGCAGCAAGCCTTGAATGAAGGCATCGCGCATAGGGGCCGGTTGCGCATGGGCGGTGGCGCCGGCGCGCGCGGCTTCCATCAGCGCCACGTGCGCCATTTGGCGCACGGCTTGCCAGCGTGCTGCTTCAATGCCCAGCAGGCCCATCAGCAACACCATGGCGCCCGCCACGGCGAATTCAATGGCGGCGGCGCCCCGCTGGCGCGAGGCGGCAAAGAAAAAGGCGGTCATGGCTGCGCAGTGTGGCGC
>NZ_JCBAMR010000029.1:0-83258 GCF_059760425.1 Achromobacter sp. RT286_PF | reverse complement strand
CGGCATCCCGCACATTCCGACAACCAGGCCGCCGCCGTGACCCGCGGGTGGCCGCGTCAGCCCGAGAAAAGAGGGAGGGGTCCACTACGGACCCGCCCCTTTTTGCATCACCGCGTCGCCGCCCGATGGCAGCGGCGTGGCAGGCTTATTGCACCACTTGCGACAGCTTGCCCGACGCGTATTGCGCGGCGATTTCCGTCAGCGGCAGCGCGCGGATCTTGCTGGCGTTGCCGGCGGTGCCGAATTCCGTGTAGCGAGCCACACAGATCGCCTTGGCGGCGGCGCGGGCGGGCTTCAGGTATTCGCGCGGGTCGAACTTTTCGGGGTTCTCGGCAAAGAAGCGGCGGATCGCGCCGGTCATGGCCAGACGAATATCGGTGTCGATATTGATCTTGCGCACGCCGTACTTGATGGCTTCCTGAATTTCCTCGACCGGCACGCCGTAGGTTTCCTTCATGTTGCCGCCGAATTCGCGGATTTCAGCCAGCAGTTCCTGCGGCACGCTGGAGCTGCCGTGCATCACCAGGTGGGTGTTGGGCAGGCGGGCGTGGATTTCCTTGATGCGGGAAATCGACAGGATGTCGCCGGTGGGCTTGCGCGTGAACTTGTAGGCGCCGTGGCTGGTGCCGATGGCGATTGCCAGCGCGTCCAGCTGGGTGCGGCGCACGAAGTCGGCGGCTTGTTCCGGATCGGTCAGCAGCTGGTCCATGGTCAGCTTGCCGTCGGCGCCGTGGCCGTCTTCCTTGTCGCCTTCCATGGTTTCCAGGGAACCCAGGCAGCCCAGTTCGCCTTCAACCGTCACGCCCAGCTTGTGGGCGACGTCCACCACCTTCTTGGTGACTTCGACGTTGTAGTCGTAGTCGGCAATGGTCTTGCCGTCTTCTTTCAGCGAACCGTCCATCATCACGCTGGAGAAGCCCAGGTCGATGGCGCCTTGGCAGACCTTGGGCGACTGGCCGTGATCCTGGTGCATCACGACGGGGATGTGCGGGTAGGACTCAACCGCGGCCTGGATCAGGTGCTTCAGGAAGCCTTCGCCCGCGTACTTGCGCGCGCCGGCCGAGGCTTGCATGATCACCGGGCTGTCGGTCTCCGCAGCGGCTTCCATGATGGCCTGGACCTGTTCCAGGTTGTTGACGTTGAAAGCCGGAATGCCGTAGCCGTTCTCGGCGGCGTGGTCGAGCAACTGGCGCATGGAGACTAGGGCCATGAGTGGTCCTCCTAAGTACTGTTTATTGAAATGGTTGAAGGCTTGCTGAATGGGGTGATTTTACGGGGGTTTCCAGGAAAGGTCTTGCAACCGCCGGTATCCAGTCCATTCAGCCGAGGACGGAAGGCGTACAACCGGTCTACGCCTTCAGCCTCCACCCAGCCCCCGCCCGACTCCGGCCCCGGTCTCAGGGCCGGCCGGCGTGCGGCACGTCCACCCGAGTCGTCAGAATGCGGGCTTCGGGCTTGGCGCGGCGGTTTGCCTCGATGAAATCCGGCGCGGCCGCCATGAACAGCGTGCAGCCGTCCGGACCGCCAAGCGCCGCGGCGAAGATGCCGAATTCGCCGGTATCGATCTGTTCCAGAATGGCGCCGCCCCGCTCCACCCGCACGATGCGCTTGCCGATGGCGTCCGCCACCCACAGCGCTCCCTCGGCATCCATCGCGCCGCCATCCGGCGCGATGGCGGACGCGGCGATCAGCACCGACAGGTCGTCGCTATCCGGCAACGGGCCGAAGTTGGCCCAGTCGCGGCGCGGGCCCAGTGCCCCCGTGGGCAGGATGTCGAATTCCGAGATCCGGTTGCCGAACGTCTCGTTGACAATCAACGTGTTGCCATCCGGCGTGATGAACGAGCCGTTGGGAAAGCACAGCCCATCGGCCACGGCCTGCGCAACGCCGTCCGTGTCCACCCGCACCAGCGTCGTGGTCGCGACGGGTTCGCCGGCCATCAAATCGAAACCGAAGTTGCCGACGTACGCCCGGCCCTGCGCATCCACCACCATGTCGTTGATCGGGCCGCCCGCCAGCGAGGACAAATCCGCATGCACGCTTAGCGTGGCATCCGCTTCCCGGCGCAGCACCTTGCGGTCTTTCATGGACGAGATCAGCAGGCGGCCATCGGGCAGCCAGCCCAGGCCCGAGGGCTGCTGGGGCACGCGGCAGATCAGCTCAATATTGCCCTTCAGATCCACGGCGATGACCTGCCCGGTATAGAAGTCCGACGCCCACAAGCGGTCTTCGTGCCATCGCAAGCCCTCCAGGTAGGTGTATCCCGTTGCCAGCACGGACAGTTCGCGTTTCGGCATTGCCTTGTCTCCTGTTATCGCCCCATCGGGGCCGGCTTTTCAAATGCGCCGCATGGCCGATGCGTTCGGCCGGGCGGACCCATTCTGTCACGTCAAAGGTGTTACGGATATGTCCCCAAGATGACAACTGACTGTCAGGTGGCGGGCGTTAACATCGCGCCCCAAGGGAAAACCCGTACCCCGGGATTTGCCTTGGCATCCCCAAAACCGGACCGCCTTTCCCGCCCCATGCCGGCGGGTCGACCCCCACCCCGGGGCGCTATGCGGCGGGTCCCTTGTTTCCGTTTTGATCATGAATACAAAGAAGCTGACGCGTTACATCGGCATCGCCATGGTGCTGGGCGTCGTGGTGGGCTACGTGTGCAACAAGACGGCGCAGGACGCGAAGCACGCAGCGGAAATTGCGTCGTACTTCAGCCTGGTCACGGACATCTTCCTGCGCATGATCAAGATGATCATCGCGCCGCTGGTCTTCGCGACGCTGGTGTCGGGCCTGGCCAGCATGAGCGACGCGAACGCCGTGGGCCGCATCGGCTTGCGCGCCATGGTGTGGTTCATCGCGGCGTCCGCCGTGTCCTTGCTGCTGGGCCTGCTGCTGGTCAATATCTTTCAGCCGGGCGCACACATGAACCTGGCGATTCCGGACGCGGGCATCACCTCGGGCCTGAAGACGGGCGACTTCACGCTCAAGGCGTTCATCGCGCACGTGTTCCCCAAGAGCATCGCCGAAGCGATGGCCAACAACGAGATCTTGCAGATTTTGGTGTTCTCGCTGTTCTTTGGCGCAGCGTTGTCGTTCATACGCGGCAAGGGCCACCACACGATCTACACCATGATCGACGAGCTGGCCAAGATCATGTTCCGCGTCACCGACTACGTGATGCGCTTTGCGCCGCTGGGCGTGTTCGCCGCCATGGCCGCCGCCATCACCACCGAAGGGCTGGGCGTGCTGGTCAGCTATGGCAAGCTGATTGGCGAGTTCTACCTGGGCCTGGCGCTGCTGTGGGCGATTCTGTTTGGCGTCGGTTACCTGTTCCTGGGCAAGTCCACGCGCCGCCTGGGCGGGCTGATCAAAGAGCCGACCTTGCTGGCATTTTCCACGGCAAGCAGCGAATCGGCCTATCCGAAGACCATCGAAGCACTGGAACGCTTTGGCGTGTCCAAGCGCATTTCGGGCTTTGTATTGCCGCTGGGGTACTCGTTCAATCTGGACGGCTCGATGATGTATCAGTCATTCGCCGTCCTGTTCATTGCGCAGGCTTACAACATTGAGATGAGCTTTGCGCAGCAGTTGACGCTGTTGCTGGTGCTGATGGTGACCAGCAAGGGCATGGCGGGCGTGGCGCGCGCGTCGCTGGTCGTGGTGGCCGCCACCCTGCCGATGTTCCATTTACCGGAAGCGGGCCTGCTGCTGATCATGGGCATCGACCAGTTTTTCGACATGGGCCGCACCGCGACCAATGTGGTGGGCAACAGCCTGGCCACGGCCGTCATTGCAAAACTGGAAGACGACCGCGACGATGCGGCGGCTTGATCGGGCTGTTGGATCGGGCTGCTTGATCGGGCCACGTAATCGGGCCACATGATCCGGCGCTTGACCGCGCCGCAAGCGCGGGAGCAACATAGGCTTCCCGTTCTTGACCTGCGGCGCGGCGTGCCATCCGGCAGCGCCCGCCCCATGCAATGCCATGACACCCCTCCCCCTGCGCGGCATCCTGGCGGCAATCGCCCTGGTTGCCGCCGCTGACGCAAACGCCTGGACCCGCATTTCCTGCGACCTGGCCGGCACAGTCACCACGCCCGCGCTACAGATGCGGCAAAGCCGCACCGACGGCACGACGCTGTCTCAAACCACGTTTCGTATCAAGGTCAAGGCGGCCGACATTCCGGAAGGCGCGCGCGCGGATACGGATTGCACCGAATTCGTAAACCGCGAAATGGACGTGTCGCTGGAGGACACGCCGCCCGGCCAGATTCGCCAGGGCAAGCCAATCAAGCTGCGCTACCGCTACGACGAATCGTTGGGGCAAAGCCTGTCGACAAAATTCGAGCTGGTCCGCTGAAGACCCCGCCGCCGCCACGAGGGCGGATCGGCGGAGCGCGCAACCGGCTTTCAGTGCTGGGTCAGGCTTTCAGTGCTTGATCGGACTGTCAGCGCCTGGCCGGGTTTTCAACTGCTTAGTCGTTGACCGAGCACGACACCGGCGCGCCGTCTTCGAATTCGACGTCATACGTGTGGACCGGATCCCACGGCAGCGTGAACCACAGTTCGTAGCCGTCGCCGTCTTCGTCGAACAGCCACAATGCGCGCAGCACGGCTTTTTCGGCCATGGCGTCGGCGGTTTCTTCCTGCAGCAACTGGTCGTCTTCCAGACCCAGCTTTTTGTAGTGCTCGTACGAATAGTTATCCAGCAGGAACTCGGCCGCTGCCAGGATGTGATCGTCAAGATTGTCGATGATGCCCTTGACCACCTTGGAGGCGCCGCTGTCGGGCTCTTCGCCATCCGTCTGGATCATGACGTGAATGGGGGGCCGGCCATCGCCGGCAGGCACGTTTTCGGCCGCCCACAGATCGGGTTCTTCGGGGTCTTGGGTGAAATTGAATCGTGCCATTGCGCGCTCCGGAAAATTGGATGGCGAGCCGAAAAAGTATCGGCTGCGCCTCAGGCCGTTACGCCTTTCGCCATTTAACCAGATGCGCGGCGACCCGTCTGTGGCTGCCCGCGATGTTTTTGACGCTACACCCGTTCCAGTGCCAAATGCGGCAGTGCGGGAAGCTCGGTTCGGATACTGTCGCCCGGGCAGACCGCCCCGCCCTCGATCACAATCCCCATCACGCCGGCGCGCCGTTGCAGGCTGCCGTCCGGGTTGCGGCCCAGCACGGCGGCCATCAGACCTTTCTGATATTGGTCCAGTTGCACGCACGGATTGCGCAACCCGGTGATTTCGATGATTGCGTCTTCGCCGATACGCAGTCGCGCCCCGCGTGGCAACGCCAACAGGTCAATACCGCGCGTGGTGATGTTTTCGCCCATCGTGCCTTCGGCCACATTGAAGCCGGCCAGTTGCAGCTCGTCGTGCAGTTCCGCCTGAATCAGATGCACCTGGCGCAGGTTGGGCTGCGTGGGGTCGGCCCGCACGCGCGAGCGATGCTTGACGGTCACCCCCTGATGCGCGTCGCCTTCGACGCCCAGCCCCTTGACCAGCAGGATGGTCGGCACGACCGGCTTGCTGAACGCATGCGTTGCGCTTAGCGCCACGGCAATCACGATCGGATTCATCGCGGTACTCCGGAAAAACAGGGTGTCATGCCGCCTCGCGTTGCGCTTCGGGCGACGCCGCCGCGTGCGTGCGCGTCGGCAGATAGTGCGTGGAGAATACCAGCCGGCCGGCCGACCAGGTGTGACTGATCAGTGGCAGCGCGCCAACTTGTGCCACTGCCACCAGATCCGCCCGCTGGCCCACCGCGATCCGGCCCCGATCGGCCAGCCCGCAGGCGTCGGCCGGGTTTGCCGTGACCAGCGCGATGGCTTGCGGCCAGCTCAGGTCGGTTTGCGCCGCCACGGCGAATGCGGCGGCGATCAGCGTGGACGGTTGGTAGTCCGAACACAGGCAGCTGGCCACGCCCGCGCGGATGGCGTCGATGGCGCGCATCGACCCGCTCTGGCTTTGCCCGCGCAACACGTTGGGCGCCCCAAGAATGGTGGGCAGGCCGCACGAGACCGCCGCGCGCGCCGTGTCCAGCGTGATGGGGAATTCGCTCATCGACACGCCCAGGTTACGCATCGTGGCGATGCGCTGCACGGAATCGTCGTCATGGCTGGCGGTGGCGATGCCCAGCGCATGCGCGTGCGCCAGCAGTGCCTGCACGCGCGTCACCGCCCCGTCCTTGGCGCGTGTCTTGGCGTGGGCCGCCTCTTCGGCCTGCTCGCGGCTCATGGCGTGGTTGCCCATCATGTATTGCAGATAGGATTCCAGCGTCTTGAACTGCCCCTGCCCCGGCGAATGGTCCATCACCGACAACAGGTCCACCGCGCCTTCGTCCATCAATGCGCGCAATACGTCCACTGAGGTTGGGTCGGTGACTTCGTAGCGGCAATGCACGCGGTTGTCCACCAGGCTGTGCGGGCGGAACGCATGCACCGCGCGCACCACCTGCGCCGCCGTCTGGTTGTTGCGCACGCCCCATTCATTGTTGGCGAAAGACAGCGCATGAAAAGGCGTGGTGATGCCCGCGGCGGCGTTGCGACGGTCGACCTGCGCCACCGCGAAATCGAACGGAAACAGCACGCGCGAGCGGGGTTCCGCTTCCTTTTCGATGGCGTCGCAATGCAGGTCGATCAGGCCGGGCATCAAGGTCTGGCCTTGCAAGTCCACCACGCGGTCCGCCCGCGCGCCGTCCGGCTCGATGGCCACGATGCGGCCGTCATCGATCAGCACCGCGCTGTTCTCCAGCACGCGGTCGGGCATGATCACGCGGGCATGGGTCAGGTATGAGCTTGGCATGCGGGCTCCAGGGCAAGCGTGGCGGGCGGCGCGGGGCGCAACGCCAGGGTTTTGGTGGCAACGGCGTCGCGCACTTCGGCGTCGTGAAAGATGCCCAGCAGGCAGCGGCCCGCCGCCAGTGCTTCGTGGATCAGCGCGATGACCACGCGGCGGTTGTCGGCATCCAACGACGCCGTGGGTTCATCCAGCAACAGAATCGGATGGCGTGCAATAAAGCCGCGCGCGATATTGACGCGCTGCTGCTCGCCGCCGGAAAACGTGGCGGGCGCCAGGCCCCACAAACGCGGCGGCACATTCAAGCGTTGCAGCAAGGCGCCGGCCTGCTCGCGCGCATCGGCGGCGTCCACGCCCGCCACGCGCAGCGGCTCGGCCACCACGTCCAGCGCGGACACCCGCGGAATGACGCGCAGGAACTGGCTGACGTAGCCGATGACGTCGCGGCGCAACGCCAGGATGCGCTGTTCGGGCGCGCCCACCAGCTCGACCCATTCATCATGGGCGCGCACGCGGATGCTGCCTTCGGTAGCCAGGTAGTTGCCATACAGGCAACGCAGCAAGGTGCTTTTTCCGGTGCCCGACGGGCCGGCCAGCACCAGGCAATCGCCGGCGGCGGCGGTCATGTCCACGGCATCCAGCACGGGCAGCTGCATGCCGCCCTGGTTGTGCAGCGTGAACCGTTTCACCAGCCCCCGCACTTCGATCATGGGTAAGGATGCATGCATGGTCAGCTCTGCAAAATGGAAGACACCAGCAACTGGGTGTAGGGGTGTTGAGGGTCGTCAAGAATCTGGTCGGTCAGCCCGCTTTCAACCACAACGCCGCCGCGCATCACCAGCGTGCGATGCGCCAGCAGCCGCGCCACCGCCAGGTCATGCGTGACGACGATGGCGGCCAGGCCCAGGTCCGTGACCAGTTGGCGCAGCAGGTCCAGCAGCCGCGCCTGCACGGACACGTCCAGCGACGCCGTGGGTTCGTCCATGAACACCAGGCGCGGGTGCGTCACCAGGTTGCGGGCAATCTGCAAGCGCTGCTGCATGCCACCGGAAAACGACACCGGCGTATCGTCCAGCCGACCCACGTCGATCTCCATCTTTTGCAGCCAATTGCCCGCCACGGCGCGCAGGTCGCCGTAGTGCCGGTCGCCCACCGCCATCAGCCGCTCGGCGATATTGGCGCCCGCGCTGACCTGCATGCGCAGCCCGTCGCGGGCGTTCTGCCGCACGAAGCCCCAATCGGTGCGCGACAACAATCGCAGCCGCGCGCCTTGCAGGCCGGCCAGGTCGATGAAGCCCTGGTCACGCGTGTCGTACCAGACGCTGCCGGCATCGGGCGCGGTCTGGTGCGACACGGCCGACAGCAAGGTGCTTTTGCCCGAACCCGATTCCCCCACGATGCACAGCACTTCGCCCGGATACAGGTCAAAACTGACGTCGCGGCAGCCGTGCACGCCGTCCCACGTGCGGGTCAGCTTGCGCACGGAAAGCAGTGGATGCGCGTTCATGCGGCGGCCTCGTTGTCGCGTTGCTGCGTTTGGCGGTGGTTGCAGTATTCGGTGTCCGAACACACAAAGCGGCGTGTGCCGGCGTCGTCCAGGATGATCTCGTCCAGATAGCTGTCACGCGAGCCGCACAGGTCGCAGCATTCGGCCCAGGTTTCCACGGTGAACGGGTGATCGTCGAAGTCCAGGCTCTTGACCGAGGTATAGGGCGGCACGGCGTAGACGCGCTTTTCGCGGCCGGCGCCGAACAGCATCAGCGCGGGGCTGCGGTCCAGCTTGGGATTGTCGAACTTCGGGATGGGTGACGGCCGCATCATGTAGCGGTCGTTCACGATGACGGGGTAATCGTAGGTGGTGGCAATGTGGCCATGCTGCGCGATGTCTTCGTACAGCTTGACGTGCATGCCGCCGTACTCGGCCAGCGCGTGCATGGTGCGCGTTTCGGTTTCGCTGGGTTCCAGCCAGCGCAGGGGCTCGGGGATGGGCACCTGGAACACCATGACTTGCCCTTCGCGCAGCGGGGTTTCCGGGATGCGGTGGCGGCTTTGCACGATGGTCGCTGCGGGCGTGGACGTGGTGGTGGCCACGCCCGTGACGCGGCCGAAGAAGCGGCGGATGTTGATGGCGTTGGTCGTGTCGTCCGAACCCTGGTCGATAACCTTAAGCACGTCATCCGTGCCGATGATGGCCGCCGTTACCTGGATGCCGCCCGTGCCCCAGCCATACGGCAGCGGCATTTCGCGGCTGCCGAACGGCACCTGGTAGCCGGGGATGGCCACGGCCTTGAGCAAGGCGCGGCGCAACATGCGCTTGGTGGATTCGTCCAGGTAGGCAAAGTTGTAGTGCTCGTCGCGCGGGACCGTGGCGTTGGCCATCGCGTCCGCCTTGTTGTTCAGCGTTGCATTCGTGTTCGGGGTCATTGCGAAACAGCCTCGTCCATCAGGTCGCGGGAAGCGGGTTGCGGGGCGTGCCGGTCGGCGCGCAGCCGGCGCAGCAGTTCCAGGTTGGCCTGGAAGTCCACGTAGTGCGGCAGCTTCAAGTGCTGCACAAAACCGGACGCCTCGACGTTGTCGCTGTGATACAGCACGAATTCGTGATCGTTGGCGGGTGAGTCGGCGCGCTCGCCCAGCTCTTGCGCCTTTAGCGCACGGTCCACCAGCGCCATCGACATGGCCCGGCGTTCGCCGTAGCCGAACGTCAGGCCGTAGCCGCGCGTGAACTTCGGGCCGTCTTCGCCGTTGCCGGCGAACTGGCTGACCATCTGGCATTCGGTGATTTCGATTTCGCCCACCGTGACGGCAAAGCCCAGCTCTTCCACCATCATGTCGACTTCCAGCGTGCCGTAGCGGATCTCGGCGGCGAAGGGATGGGTGTTGCCATAGCCGCGCTGCGTGGAATAGCCCATGGACAACAGAAAGCCTTCGTCGGCGCGTGCCAGGTTTTGCAAGCGTGCCGGGCGCGATGCCGGAAATTCCATCGGCTGGCGCGTCAGGTCGAAAGGCTCGGGGTCGCCCTCGGGCACGGGTTCGGCGTCGATCAGGTCATCGTGCGCCAGCAGGTCCGTCACGCGCGGCATGTCGCTGTCCAGCGCATCGGCGCCCGGGGGCAGCGCGTCGGCCTCGCGCTGGGCCGCCAGCGTGAAGTCCAGCAGGCGCTGCGTGTAGTCGTAGGTGGGGCCCAAAATCTGCCCGCCGGGCACATCCTTGAACGTGGACGAAATGCGGCGTTGCAGGCGCATGGCGCCGGTGTCGATCGGCTGCGTATAGCCCAGCCGCGACAGCGTTGTGCGATAGGCTCGCAGCAGGAACACGGCTTCGATCTGGTCGCCGGCGGCTTGCTTTAGCGCCAGCGCGGCAAGTTGCGGATCGTAGAGCGAGCCCTCGGCCATCACGCGAGACACGGCCAGCGGCATCTGTTCGCGGATCTGGTCCAGGCTTAGCTCGGGCACCTCGCGGTTGCCGCGGCGGTAGTCGTCCAGCATGCGATAGGAATTCAGGATGGCGCGCTCGCCCCCTTTGACGGCGACGTACATGTCAGTTCTCCACGCGCGTGGTGCGCGGCAATCCACAGATCCGCTCGCCTTGCGTCAGGAACACGTCGACGCCCAGCGGGAAACGTTGGTGGTTCAGGCGCCATTCGCGCCAAAAGCCGTCGGGCAAGCCCGCTACCGACAGCGTGTGACGGGTCTGGATGCCGGGGCCGCCGAGGCTGACGGTGTCATGCGCGGCGTTCATGACGCCGTCGTCGGCCAGCGCGTCGACGTCGATCAGCAAAGTGGTGGACAGGTCGGGATATGCCGGGTCGCCCGCATGGCAGGCCGACAGCGCGGGCGCGGCGTGGCCGGACGGCACGGCGGCAAAGCGGGCCAGCGACGGCGACGGCACGAAGGGGCATCCGCAGTGAAAGCGCAGGAACGTCACGACGTCCTCGTTCACGCCGGGGGGCAACCACAGCGGGGTGTCACCGTCCACCAGCGTCAGCAACAACGCCGTCATCGCCATCGAAAGCCCGGCGGGCACGCCGGTGCGCGCGGTGATCCGCTGGATGCGACCGGGATGCGCCAACGCGCGCAGCGCGGCGCGGAAGGTGGTTTGCGCATCGTTGACGGGGTCGGCAAAGCCGGGCAGCAGGCCGCGCCGCGCGGCGGGCGCGGCGTCGGTGCGGATCGGCAGGGCCTGGGCTTGCAGGTCCTGTGCTTGCGCGCTTTGTGCTTGCAGGCTTTGTGCTTGCAGGCTTTGTGCCTGCATGGTCTGTGTCGGCATGTCAGTCCTCGCCCCGCACCATCGTGAAGAATTCGACCTTGGTTTGCGCGGCCACGCGGGCCTGGGCATCGACCTTGTCGGCATGCGCCCGCGCCAGCGGCTGGATCACTTGTGCATCCACCGTGTCGTGCCATTCGGGCAGTTGCAGCAGCGCGTCGGCCACGGCGGCCTGTTCGGCGTGCCGGGCGCTGCGCCCCTGCACATAGGCCATGCCCACCACGCCGTCGGCCAGCGTGACGGCGCAACGTGTCACCGTCATTTCGCCAAGGTTGAAGCGCGCCCCGGTGCCGCCGCTACGCGCCCGCACCATCGCCATGCCGGTCTGCGCGGGCCGCAGCATCTGGTGGGCGGGTACGCCGCCCAGCCCGCTGAAAGCGCCTTCCAGCGCGGCCGGGTCGGCCAACGACAGCACGCGCATCCAGGCGGCGCGCCTGGCGTTCGCCGCGGTCTGCCCTGCTTGTGAGTGATCCATTATTTCCTCTACACGTCTAGACGACTGGATGAAGTATGATCGCTGACAAATTGAAGTTCAACAGTCTGGCGTGAATTTTTGATGACAGTTGCGGCGGCGATGCATCGGCTGCACATCGCCTACCCGGCCGCCGCCGCATGGTGCACAATCACAGCCATTCTTCATGAAGCTGATGTGACAGCAAGAGCGCACCCCATGGTCGAACGAGGTTCCGGCATCGCCGTCTGGCGGCAAATTGGCGAGTCCCTGGCGGACGACATCCGCAACAAGCTCTATATGGCGGGCGAACAGCTGCCGTCCGAGCCCGAACTGGCCGCCAAGTTTTCGGTCAACCGGCACACCATCCGCCGCGCAATGGGCGAGCTTGAGCAAAGCGGGCTGGTGCGCATCGAACAGGGCCGCGGCACGTTCGTGCAAGAACACGCCATTGATTACGCCATCGGCAAGCGCACGCGCTTTTCCGAAAACCTGCGTAGCCAGGGCGTGCTGGGCCACCAGGAAGCGCTGGGCAGCCAGACGCTGCGCGCCGCCGATATCGCCAAGCACCTGGGCCTGGCTCGCACTGCGCCGCTGTTGCGCGTGCAGATTGTTGGCAAGGCCGAAAACCGAACCATCAGTACCTCTGAACACTACTTCGACGAAAAGCGCTTTCCCGATTTTGCCGACCGGCTGACCGCGCTGCGCTCGGTGTCGAAGGTGTATGGCCACTACGGCATTGGCGACTACACGCGCAAGTGGTCGCGCATAACCGCCACACTGCCCACGCCCGAAATCGCGCGCTTGCTGGGCCAGCCGAAAACGCGGCCCATCCTGCAAGTGGAAGCCTTGAACGTGGACCAGGACGGCGCGCCGTTGCAATACAGCATCACCCGCTTTGTCGGCGACCTGGTGCAGCTGATGGTGGCGGACGACAGCTGATCGGCCGGCTCGCCGTACGGCGCACCCGCGGGGAAAATGCAATATCAATCATCTAGACATCTGGCTGTCATGCTAGACCGATAACTTGGCGCAATGAACTCACACGCCCCCTCGCCCCTGGCCGGTGTCACAGGCCAACGCATCCTGACGCCGCGCGGCGTTGAACAGGCCAGCCTGCGCTTTCAAGGCGGACTGATCGACGACGGCGCAAGCGCCCCCGCGCGCGGCGCGCCGTGGTTCGACGCCGGCCGCCTGCTGGTGCTGCCCGGCATCGTGGACTTGCACGGCGACGCGTTTGAACGCGCCATCATGCCGCGCCCCAGTGTCACCTTTCCGTATGACAGCGCGTTGTTCGATGTCGACCGCCAGTTGCTGGCCAACGGCATCACCACCGAATTCCATGGCGTGACCCTGTCCTGGGAAGGCGGCCTGCGCGGCGAAGACTATGCCGAACGCATGTTCGACGCGCTGGAGCGCATGAAGCCGATGATGGGCGCACGGCATTATGTGCACCTGCGTTTTGAAACCCACCACATCGGCGGCGTGGACCTGGCGCAGCAGTGGATCCGCGATGGCCGGGTGCGCTTTCTGGCGTTGAACGATCACCTGCCCAGCATGGCGCGCCGTCTTGGCGATGAACGCAAGCTGATGCAGTACGCAGACCGCGCGCAGTGCGATCTGGACACCTTCCAGCAACGCATCCGCGCCGCGATGTCGGCGGCCGATTCCGTGGCGGACGCCATGCGTGACCTGGCGCTGTGCGCGCAGGCCGCGGGCCTGAAGGTGGCCTCGCACGACGATCCCGACGCCGCCACGCGCCGCTACTACCACCAGCTGGGTTGCGGCGTGGCCGAATTTCCGCTGACCCGCGAAGCCGCCTGCGTCGCCCGCGACCTGGGCAACGCCGTGGTCTTCGGCGCGCCCAACGTCGTGCGCGGCGGCAGCCATACGGGCGCGCCGGGCGCCACCCAGATGATCCAGGCCGGGCTGTGCGACGTCCTGACGTCCGACTACTACTACCCCGCGCCGCTGGCCGCCGTGATGCGGCTGGTGCAGGACGGCGTGTTGCCGCTGGCGCAAGCCTGGAACCTGGTGTCGATGAACCCCGCGCGCGCCGCCGGCTTGAAAGACCGGGGCGCCTTGGCGCCGGGCCTGATCGCCGACGCCATCGTGGTGGACGACCATCTGCCGGGACTGCCGCGCGTGGTGGCCGCCATTGTCGGCGGCGAACTGCGCTATGCCACGCGGGTCTTCGGCGACGATCACAGCCAACGCATGGCGGCCTGACCATGGCGCTTGCGCATCGCTACGCCCTGTACCTGTCGCCCGCCAAGCCCTGGCGCGATGGTGGCAGCCACTGGCTGGGACGCTGCGCCGACACGGGCGCGGCGCTGCCGCCTCTGCCGGGCATGCCATCCGCCGCGCGCGACTGGACTGCCGCGCCACGCCATTACGGCCTGCATGCCACGCTGAAGCCGCCCTTTCGCCTGACATCGGGCGCGACCCCGCAGGCGCTGGACGACGCGGCTCGCACGCTTGCGCGCGGCTTCTCGCCTTTTAGCGTCATGTTGGAATGCGCCACGCTGCGCGGCTTCCTGGCCTGGCGCATCGCGCAGGCGGATGCCGATGGCCACAGCCGCATCCAGGCCTTGGCGGACGCGGCCGTGCGCGATCTTGACGCCCTGCGTGCGCCCCCCACCGCCGACGAACTGGCAAGGCGCCAGGCCACTGCGTTGACGCCCGCGCAGCAAGCCATGTTGGCGCGCTGGGGCTACCCCTATGTCTTCGATACGTACACGTTCCACATCACGCTGACCGGCAAGTTGGAAGGCGAAGCGCTAGCCGCGGCGCAACACAGCGTGGCCGCCTTTGCCGAGCCGTTGCGCGGGCAGGCCATGCCCGTGTCTGGCGTCAGCCTGTTCGTGCAGCCGGAGCCGGGTGCGGATTTCGTCGCCGCGCGCCACTACCATTTCGACGGCACGCAAACAGACGCCATCGGCGTGCAGGCCTTGCAAGGCGCGCCCGCGCCATGACCGGGCCCGCACCGGTTCCGCCGCCGGCTTGCGGCGCGCGGCTGATCTACCTGATGGGCGCATCGGGCAGCGGCAAGGACACGCTGCTGCGTCGTGTGCGCGCGCAATTGCACGCGCATGAACCCGTGCTGGTGGCGCACCGCTACATCACGCGCGACAGCGGCGCCACGGAAGACGCGCTGTCTTTGACGCCTGACGAATTCGACCGCCGCGCGGCCTTGGGCTGCTTTGCGATGCGTTGGGCCAGCCACGGGCTGCAATACGGCATCGGCATCGAAATCGACACCTGGCTGGCGTGTGGCGCGGTGGTGATCGTGAACGGTTCGCGCGCGCACCTGCCCATCGCGCACGCGCGCTATCCCGCGTTGACGGCGGTAGCGCTGACCGTTGCCCCGGCGCTGCTTGCGCAGCGGCTGGCGGGCCGGGGCCGTGAAAGCGGCGAGCAGATCGCACAACGGCTGGCGCGCGCGTCGCGGGACTACGCGGTGCCGGCGCAGTGCGTGATACGACGCGTCAGCAACGATGCCGACCCGGATGTGGCGGCCGCCGAGTTGCTGGACATCGTGCGGCGAACCATCGCCGTTTAGGCCGGGGCCGGGGCCGGGGCCGCCCCCGTACCAATGGACGCCCCCGCGTCGCCGCACAGGTCCAGCAGGATCTCCGAAAACCGTTCCTCGGCCGCCAGCACCTGATCGCGTTTGCGTCGGATCAGGTTGATGGGCGGCAGTTCCCACCCGAAGTCCCAGGGCGGCATGCCCAGCTTTCCGCGCTGGCAAAGCTCGCGCGCGATGTCTTCCGGCACCACCGATATCAGCGTTTCGTTCATCGTCAACATGCCTTCGATGACATCCGTTGAATAGGCTTCCAGCACGGGGGACGGCGGCCGCAATCCCGCGCGGATGAAGTGTTCAACGATCAATTGCCGCGTGGGGGTGTTGGCGGCGGGCAGCACCCAATCCATGGCGGCGACAGCGGCCCAATCCGGCTTGCGCCGCGCCAGCCGTTGCGCCAGCCTGCTATGGGCGATCAGGCGCGGCCGCTGGCGGTACAGGACCTTGTGCATCAGGTCGTCCAGCGCCACGGTGGACGTGGCCCGGCTGATGATGCAATCCAGCTCGTGGCGGCGCAGCATGGGCACCAGGTGGTCCGTGGTCGCGCGATGCAGGGTCAACGTGACGCCATAACGCTGATGCAGGCGGCTGATGGCGGCGGTCAGCAAGGCGCTGGACACGTAGGGCACCACGCCCACGTTCAGGTGCGCGGAATGGCCGGCATGCAGCGCCTGGACTTCGCGCGCCCATAGGTCCAGGTCGCTTTGCAGGTGGCGCGCGCGCACCAGCGCCAGGTTGCCCAGCGGCGTGGGCAACAGGCCACGACCGCTGCGCAGGAACAGCGGCCCGCCGAAAATATCTTCAAGTTCGGCCAGCGCCTTGGTCACGGCAGGCTGGCTGATGCCGGTAGCCGCCGCCACACGGGTCAGGGACCCATGCCGGGCAATGTTGGCCAGCAGGGCCAGATGACGGTGCTTCAGGCGATTGGACAGTCGGGTGGGGTCCCAGCTCATGCGGTACTCGCGGGCGCTTTATAACCGGACGGTTATTGAATCATGCCCATAAAGATGATTCCAGTTATTTCACGACCCTATACTGCGGTCGTTCCCCGCCTGTCACCGAGCCGCCCCATGAGCGCATCCTTTACCACCCGTCCTGAAATTCGCGGCACCTTTGGTGTTGTGTCGTCCACGCATTGGCTGGCGTCGCAGGTAGCCATGGGCGTGCTGGAACGCGGCGGCAACGCCTACGACGCGGCCGTGGCCGGCGGCTTCACGCTGCAAATCGTCGAGCCCCACCTGAATGGTCCGGGCGGCGAAGTGCCCATCCTGCTCTGGAACGAAAACGAAAAGCGCATGCGCGCGCTGTGCGGCCAGGGGCCCGCGCCCGCGCTCGCTACGCCGGCCGCGTTTCGCGCGCTGGGCGTGGAGATGGTGCCCGGCATCGGGCTGCTGCCGGCCACCGTGCCCGGCGCGTTCGGCGCCTGGCTGACGTTGCTGCGCGACTACGGCACGTGGGAATTGGCCGACGTCTTGCGCCCCGCCATCGATTACGCCCGCAACGGCTTCCCCCTGGTGCCGCGCGTGTCGCAGGCCGTGCTGGCCGTGCAGGCGCTGTTTCGTGATGAATGGACCACCTCGCGCGACGTCTGGATGCCCGACGGCCGCGTACCCGCGCCCGATTCGCTGTTCTGCACGCCCGCCATCGCCGACACGTACACGCGCATCCTGGACGAGGCGCACGCCGCCAGCACCGACCGGCGCGGGCGCATCGACGCCGCGCTGGACTGCTGGTATCGCGGCTTTGTGGCCGATGCCATCGACGCCTACTACACCAATGAGCCGGTGCGCGACACCACGGGGCAGCGCAACCGTGGCCTGCTGCGCAAGTCCGACCTGGCCGATTGGCGCGCCACCTACGACGAGCCTGTTACCACCCAGTACGGCCGCTACACCGTGGCCAAGTGCGGCGTGTGGTCGCAAGGGCCGGTGCATTTGCAGCAGCTGGCAATGCTGCGGCATCTGGGCATGGACGGGCTGGACCCGACCTCGCCGCAATTCGTGCACCGCATTGCCGAAGCCGCCAAGCTGGCCTTCGCGGACCGCGCCGCCTGGTATGGCGACCCCGACTTCACCACGGTGCCGCTGGCCGCGCTGTTAAGCGACGCCTATGCCCGCGAACGCGCGGCATTGATCGGCACCAACGCGTCGCCCGATTTCCACCCCGGCAGCCCGGCCGGCCTGGCGCCCCGCCTGCCGGACCTGGACGCCGCGGCCCGCACGCTGGCCGCCTCGGACACCCGCTTTGGCGTGGGCGAACCCACGTTCGCGGCCTTGCCGCCCGTGGCCGAATGGGCCGCGCGCGAAATCTTCGTGGGCGACACGTGCCAGATCGACGTGATTGACCGCGACGGCAACATGGTGGCCGCCACGCCGTCGGGCGGTTGGCTGTCGTCCAGCCCGGTCGTGCCGGGCCTGGGCTTTCCGCTGACGACCCGTTTGCAGATGACCTGGCTGGACGATGGCGTGCCCGGCCAGCTGCAACCGGGCAAGCGCCCTTGCACGACGCTGTCGCCAGGCCTGGTGCTGCGCGACGGGCAACCTTATATGGCGTTCGGCACGCCGGGCGGCGACCAGCAGGACCAATGGACGGTGGCGTTCTTCTTGCGTCACGCCATGGGCATGAATTTGCAGGAAGCCATCGACGCGCCGTCCTGGCACATCGATCACTTCCCGGGATCATTCTGGCCACGCACGCAAACGCTGAACCGCCTGACGGTGGAATCGCGTCTGCCCGAGGCCACCATCGACGCGCTGCGCGCGGCGGGCCACGACGTCAAGGTCGGCCCCGCCTGGTCAGAAGGGCGCATCAGCGCGTGCACGCGTGAACCGGGCATGGGCGGCGGCCTGCTGCTGCGCGCGGGGGCCAACCCGCGCGGCATGCAGGGCTACGCCGTTGGCCGCTGACAACAGGCGGCATTGAACACGCATACGCAAACCACAAACCGCAAACCGCAAACCGCATTCACGAATCACATCCACTTTTTCAAACAGCCGGCGCCCAGACCGGCACTTACACAGGGGTAATCACCATGAAATTGTCTTTCCAACGACTGATGCGCGTGTGCGCGCTGGGCCTGGCCCTGGCCACGCCCGCCTTGTCCCAGGCCGCCTGGCCTGAAAAGCCGATCACGCTGATCGTGCCGTGGGCCGCGGGCGGGTCCACCGACATTCTGGCGCGCGTGCTGTCCGAAGGGCTGACGCAATCGCTGGGCCAACCGGTCATCGTGGAGAACCGGTCGGGCGCGTCCGGCAACATCGGCACCACCTTCGTGGCGCGCGCCAAGCCGGACGGCTACACGCTGCTGGTGGGCTCGATGAGCACGCACACGATGAACCAGGCGCTGTATTCCAACATGCCGTTCGATGGCGTCAAGGACTTCACGCCCATCGCCGAACTGGCGCTGGTGACGAACACGATGGTGGTGCACCCCTCGGTGCCCGTCAGCAACGTGAAGGAATTCATCGCCTACGTGAAAGACCGCCCGGATGCGGTGGCCTATGCCTCGGCCGGCCAAGGGTCGACCAACCACCTGAGCGCCGCGCTGTTCGAGAAAGCCGCCGGCGTGAAGATGATGCACATCCCCTACCGTGGCGGCGCGCCCGCGGTGCTGGACACCGTGGCCGGTCGTACGCAGGTGCTGTTCAGCGCCGGCACGCAAACCCTGCCGCACGTGCAGTCGGGCAAGCTGAAGCTGTTGGCCGTGACCGAAGAAAACCGTTCGCCGCTGTTGCCCGAGGTACCGACCGTGGCCGAAACGCTGCCGGGCTATGAGCTGTCGGTGTGGTACGGCGCGTTCGGCCCGGCCGGCATGCCGCCGGAGCTGACCGCGCGCCTGAACCGCGAGATCAACCTGATCCTCAAGCGCCCCGACGTCATCAAGAAGATGGGCGACATGGGCGTGCTGCTGACGGAAACGACGCCCGAGCAGTTCGGCCAGATCCTGGCGCGCGATGCCGACAAGTACGGCAAGCTGATCAAGGAACTGGGGATCACGGCGGAATGAACGCCACGCCGACTTCCGTGACGCCGGCGGCAGCCGGCGTGTCGGCCATTGCACAAGCCTACGCCGCCGCGGACGCGACGGCGGCCTTGCAGGCCATAGACGCCTACGCCCATGGCCGGCTTGAACATGCCTTGTGCACCGTCAACCGCTTTGACGCCGACACCATGCGCGTGGTGCGCTTGTACAGCTCGAACCCCAACGCCTATCCGCCGGGCGGCAGCAAGGACAAGCGCGGCACGCCGTGGGGCCGGCACGTGCTGCTGGACCAGCGCGTGTTCGTGGGCGAAGGCGAAGCCGCCATCCGCGAATTCTTCAACGACCACGACGCCATCCGGGAACTGGGCCTGCAATCGGTCATCAACGTGCCGGTGTCGTATGACGGAGTTTGTCTGGGCACCGTCAACTTCCTGATGCCGCGCCCCAAGGTGTCGGACGCGGATGTCGACCACGCCCGGCTGGCGAGCCTGTTGGCCCTGCCCGCCCTGCTGGCGCTGCGCCGCACCGACTAGATCAGCGCGCGCCGGATGCGCGAAGACAACATGTCGATGGCCACCACGAAGGCCACGATGATGATCATCACCGCGCAGGTTTCGGCGTAGCGGAAGCTGCGGATGATTTCCCACAGCACCGTGCCGATGCCGCCGGCGCCCACGATGCCGACCACCGAGGCCGAGCGCACGTTGGATTCAAAGCGGTACAGCGAATACGAGATCCACAGCGGCAACACTTGCGGGATCACGCCGTACACGATTTCTTCCAGTGCGTTGGCCCCGGTGGCGCGCACGCCTTCGACCGGACGCGGATCGATGGCTTCAACGGCTTCCGAGAACAGCTTGGCCAGCACGCCGGTGGTGTGCACCCACAAGGCCAGCACGCCCGCGAACGGCCCCAGGCCCACGGCCACGATGAACAGCATTGCGAACACCATTTCATTGATGGCGCGGCACGCATCCATCAGGCGTCGCATGGGCTGGTAGACCCACGCCGGCACCATGTTCGACGAACACAGCAGACCCAGCGGCACGGCCACCACGATGGCCAGGAACGTGCCCCACACCGCGATCTGCACGGTGACGATCATCTCGTCCAGGTACATGCGCCAGTCGCGGAAATTCGGCGGGAAGAAGTCGGCGGCAAACTGCGCCATGTTGCCCGAGTCGCGCAACAGATCCATCGGCCGCATGTCCGCGCCGCCCCATGACATCACCAGCAGTGCAAGAACAAAGGCCCAGACCAGCAAGACCGGCAGCGAAGAACGCGGCGCGGTGGGCAGGCGAGGGGAATGGGTGGCTAGGCTCATGGCGGTCCGATGGATGGCGATCAGGAAAGTTATTGCTTGGCGACGGCGGGTTGGCCCAGCGCGGCCAGCTTGCTGTCCAGGTCGGCCAACTGCTTTTGCTTTTCGGCCTGGCCCAGCGTGCTGTCGCCTTCTACCTTGGCCTTTTCACGGGCCAATTCGATCTGGCGGATGGGCACGAGCTGCTGGTTATCCGACGCGCGGAAGCCCTGGTAGGTCAGCGCCTTCAGGTTGGCCAATTCGCGCTGGGCGTCCTTGCCCTTGCCGTAGTTGACGAAGAAGTCGCGGATGCGGCCCTTCAAGTCGGCCGGCAGGTCCGAGCGCATGACCAGCGGATCAGCCGGAATCAACGGCGACTTCCACAGCACGCGCACGCTGTCGTTGGCGTCCTTGCCCGTATTCAGGCGATAGCGCTCCAGCGCTTCCGTGTTGTTGACGGCAACATCCACCTGCTTGTTGATGACCGACAGCAGATTGGTTTCGTGGTTGCTGGCGCGCACCGTCTTGAAGAACGTCTTGGGTTCGATCTTGTTGGCGGCCCACAGGTAGTACCCGGGCACGGCGGTGCCGGACGTGGAGTTGGGGTCGCCCGCGCCGTAGCTCAGCTTGCCGCCGTTTTTCAGCACGTCGTCCAGCGTCTTCAGGTTGCTGTCCTTGTTGACGATCAGCAGCGACCAATAGCCGGGGTTGCCGTCCTTGTCGATCACCGACGCGAACACTTCGCCCTTGGCGCGGTCCACGGCTTCAATCGCCGACTTGTTGCCGAACCAGCCCATCTGCACCTTGTTAAAGCGCATGCCTTCGATGATGCCCGCGTAGTCTGAGGCGAAGAAGGGTTTGACCGGCACGCCGATGGCGCGGCTCAGGTCGTCGATGACGGGCTGCCAGACCGACTTCAGGTTGGTCGACGATTCGGTCGAGATGATGCCGAAGTTCAACGTCTTGGCGTCTTGCGCGACGGCCTGGGTGGACAGCGCGGCGGCGGCGATCAGGGTAAAGAAGGTTCTGCGTAGCATGGATGACTCCGGGGTGGATACGGTGAAAAGGCCGTGGGGTCGCGGCGTTGCAATCAAGGATCGGATCAGGCGGCGTGCGCCAACTGCGACAGCGGCGCCAGCGCCGGCATGGCGGGCGACTGCTGCGTGTATTCGGGAAGCAGCTCGGACAGTTCTGAGCCGTACAGGTCGCGCAGCATTTCGGGGGTCAGGTCGGCGGCGCGGCCGTCGTACACCACCTTGCCGTGGCGCAACGCCACTACGCGTGGGCAGTAGCGCAACGCCACATCCACCTGATGCAACGACACCACCACCGCCACCTTGCGCGTGCGGTTGATGTGGGCCAGCGTGTCCATTACGCGGCGCGACGATTCGGGGTCCAGCGATGCGATGGGTTCGTCGGCCAGGATCACGCGCGCGTTCTGCACCAGCGTGCGGGCAATGGCGGCGCGCTGCTGCTGCCCGCCGGACAGCGTCGAGGCGCGCTGAAATGCGTAGTCGTCTATACCAACCTGGGCAAGCGCATCCAGGCCCTGACGCACTTCGGCGCGCAGGAACCAGCGGGTCAGGCTGCGCCACAGCGGCACGCGCGGCAACATTCCGGTCAACACATTGGTAATCACCGGCAGGCGGCCCACCAGGTTGAATTGCTGAAACACAAAGCCGATGCCGGCGCGCGCGGCGCGCACGTTGCGGCTTAGCCGGCCATGCTGCTGAATAAGCTGACCGTTGACGGTCACGCTGCCCTGGCCCGCATCCCCGGCCACAAAGCCGGCCAGATGGCGCAGCAAGGTGGACTTGCCCGAACCGGACGCGCCCAGCAGCGCCACCATTTCGCCGTCGGCGACTTGCAGGCTGACGTTGTCCAGCGCCTTGGCCCCGGCATGGAAGGTCTTGCTCAAGCCCTGTACTTCAATGGCGACCGTCATCGCTGATCCCCTTGTCTGTGGTCATGGGCGCATTCTGTTTTCGCGGCATGACAGCGCGATGACCCGGCGGACAATTCGGATGGGATAAAAACCGGGGTCAGCAACGCACTGAAAGAGATCCGTCACAATCGCCGCCACCGACGGCTTGCAGCCCAGGACGGCGCGGGTATATTCAGGAAATCCCCACTCGCTTGGCGCTCATCATGATTACCGGTTCCTGCCTGTGCGGCCGCGTGGCTTACGAGATCGACGGCCCCCTCACCAACGCCCTGAATTGCCACTGCATCATGTGCCGCAAGTCCCACGGCGCGGCTTTCCGCAGCCGCGCTTCGGTGCAAGTGTCTGATTTCAAATGGACCAAGGGCGAAAACCACGTCACCTGGTATGCCTCGTCACCCGGCAGTTATCGCGGTTTTTGCGAAGCTTGCGGCACGCCTTTGCTAAGCCGCTTTGACCAGACGCCCGACGCCTATGGCCTGCCGCTGGGCGCGCTGGACGACGACCCGGGCGTCAAGCCCGCCGCGCACTGCCACGTGGCCAGCAAGGCGCCATGGTTCGACATCACAGACGACCTGCCGCAATACCCGGACGACTTCCCCGGCGTAGTCGAACCGGACGCGCAGGCGCAAAACGTCACCTAGGCATTGAAGCGGCGCGATTTGCCCCCATAAATAGAACAGACCGCGCGGGCGGGTGTGCTTGCCCCAGGGCGCCCATGAGTCGTCCAGCAGCAACTATCGCGGCTTTGCCGCAGATAAATACTGGCTAATCGGCGCGCTTTGCAGTAACATAAGTCCGTGATTTTTCCGCAAAAACCGGGCTTCGGTCACTCTGCGTGCCAACCTGTACTCCTTCGGGTCACCCCCCAAGATACCCAGGCTGCCCCCGGTTTGGTTGAACCTTGCCGGGCGACCTTCCTACTGTCGGCGACGTCACGACTGTCCCACGCGCCGCAGCCCTCTGCGCCGCAAGGCACGCAGCAAAAGTTCCAACCCGCTTCTTCCGGTGCTGTGCATTTGCACGGTATCGCGACCAAGCCGCGCCGTGCGCGCACATTGCCCACGCTGCGCGAGTATCCGTCATTTCAGACATCCACCCGGGATGCCGTGGCCATTACCCGCGCTTGCCCGAACGTTTTACGTTCAACCGCTGGACCTGGTTATCTGTGTCCAACGCGCTTGCCGCTTCGTGCGGCGCGTCATGCCGCCGGCCTGGCTGCGCGTATTGATCAAGGAGTAGAGAATGGCTAAAGAAGAACTCATCGAATTGGATGGCATTGTTGACGAAGTGCTGCCCGATAGCCGCTACCGCGTCAAACTGGACAACGGCATCGAAGTTGGCGCTTACGCCTCCGGCCGTATCCGCAAGCACCGCATCCGCATCCTGGCGGGCGATCGCGTCACCCTGGAAATGTCGCCGTATGACCTAACCAAGGGCCGCATCAACTTCCGTCACAAAGACGAGCGCGCACCCGCGCCGCACCGTCCCCAGCAATACCGCCGTTAAGTCAGGACCTCAGGGCCGGCCACAAGGCCGGCTCCCTGTCTTTATGTCGCACCGGTCCGGGGCCTTGCCGCCCTTAAGGCCAAACCGCGACATGCCGTAATGCGTGGAACGTCCGTTCGTGAAAAAATGGCAACCCGGTCAGGCGCAATGTCTGGCGGGATACGCATGAAGCAAGATGGATTTCACAGAAGAATTGCAAGCCGCTGCTGACCAGCTTTCCCTGACGCGAAGAAAATTCGCCAAAGGGGAGGAAGGGCTGCGCCTGCTGCATCAATCGCGCGAGGCGTTCATCAACAGCCTGCGCAACACCGGCCTGACCTACGCCGAAGCCAAGATCAAGTACGACAACTGCCTGGACGAACAGGAAGCCGAGCAGCTTCATGTGCGCCAGCAGATGGAATATGCCGAGCGCATGCATCAGTTCGTGCTGAACAAGATCGCGCAGCAGGCCGCCACGGCGTAAAGCGCCGGCCGGGCAGCCACGCCCGGCGGTGCATCAGGGCTTGAACGCCCCGATGAAAATGGCGGGATCGACCCGCGCATCGTTCAGGCTGACATTCCAGTGCAGGTGTGGCCCCGTGGCACGCCCGGTGGCGCCCACCTTGCCCACCACGCCGCCACGCGGCACCTCATCCCCCACCTTCACGTCAATGGCCGACATGTGGCAGAACATGCTGATGAAGCCCTGGCCATGGTCGACGAACACCGTCTTGCCGTTGAAGAAATAATCCCCCACCAACACCACCACACCCGCCGCCGGCGACTTGATCGGCGTGCCCGCGGGCACGGCAAAGTCCAGGCCCGAATGCGGGTTGCGTTCCTGCCCGTTGAAAAAGCGGCGCAGCCCGAACGGGCTGGATAGACGACCACCGCTTACCGGACGGTCCAGCAACAGGTTGCTGGGCGTGACGCCGGCGCGGTAGGTCCGGTTGGCCGCGCTTTGCTCGGCCATTTCGCGTTCGATGCGCTTCATGTCGTCCGGGTTGGGGTCGACCTGACGCGGATTCTTCAAAGTGATGTGCTGCGCCACGTATTCCTTGGCGCCCACCGAGAACGACACCTTGCGTTCGCCGTTGGCATCGCGCACCACGGCCTGCTGCTCGCCCGGTTTGACGCTAAGCGGAATGCCAAGCACGGCGATCCACTGCTTGCCCTCTTCGCGCACCACCATCACGCGGCGGTCCAGGAAGGTGACCTCGGGCGCGCGGTCGGCATCGCCCAGCGGCAGGATGGCGACGCCGCCCGGCACGGGCGCGTTCAGCTTGCGTGAAATAAAGCCTTGCTGCGTGGCGGCGCGTGCCGGCAGGCCGCAAGCCATGGCCGCCACCGCAAGGCCCAGGCGCAGAACGTCGCGGCGCAGGATCAGACGGCTTACAGGCACAGGTTCGCCGGTTCGATGATGCTTTGGTCGCGGCGGGCGATGCGCGTGGACAGGCGCGCTTCGGTCTTGCCCTTCCAGGTAGTCGTGCTGAGCACGGCTTCGACACCCAGGCTGTCTTCCTGGACCAGTTCAAACCCGTTACGGATTTCCTGGCGCTTGAAGTTAACGCCCATGTTCTTCCAGGCGTCGGCCACGCACGTTGTGTAGTCGTCGGCCGTGCGCTGGGTGGCACCGTAGAAAACGGGGTCGCGCTTGCGCACGTCTTGCACGTTGGCGCAGGCTGACAAAGCGGTCAGGACGGCGAGGGACAGGGCGATGCGAACCTTCATGACGGTAGGACTCTTTAGGCAAATAAGTGGACGGAGCGGCCAAAACTATAACGCAGCAGCCTGTCAGGACTGCGGGGCGCGACGGGCCGATTTGGGACGGAAGGCGTCGATGATCTCGGGGCAGGTCTCGGCGTACGGCCCGCCGATCAGGTCGATGCAATACGGGATCGCGGCGAAGATGCCCGGCGCGATCACCGTGCCGTCATCGCCCTTCAAGCCTTCCAGCGTTTCACGGATGGACTTCGGTTGGCCCGGCAAGTTCACGATCAACGCGGCGTGCGACGGCGTTTCGCGGATGACGGCCACCTGGCGCGACAGGATCGCGGTGGGCACGAAGCGCAGGCTGATCTGGCGCATCTGTTCGCCAAAGCCGGGCATTTCCTTGGTGCCGACGACCAGCGTGGCCTCGGGGGTGACGTCGCGGCGGGCGGGGCCGGTGCCGCCCGTGGTCAGCACCAGGTCGCAACCGCAGATGTCCACCAGTTCAATCAGTGTTTCGGAAATACGCGCGGGCTCATCGGGAATCAGGCGGTCCACCGCCTGCCACGGCGACACCAGCGCCGTCCCCAGCCATTCCCGCAAGGCGGGCAGGCCCTGATCCTGGTAAACGCCGGTGGCGGCGCGGTCAGAGACGGACACCAGGCCGATGATCAGGTCGTCGGGATGGCGGCGGGCGATTCGGGTGGGCGTGGTCATAGGCGGTGGCGATGGCTGAAAGCGACAAGGGGGAACGGGTCCGCCGGGCAATAAGGCGGGCGGCGCGGCGGTCAATCATGGAAATCCAGAAGACGGCCGCGATGACGATGCTATCGCATTCTTTCCCAGGAGAAAGGCGTCCACCCCCCCACCAACCCGCCCGCGGACGTGTGGCAAAAAAGCGAATCGTCCGTGGCCCCGGTTTCGCGCGCTTGTTTGCGTCATGGGCCCTGGATAACATCCGCTAACAAAATACTTCCGTGGCTGGCCTGTCGCGCCTGTTGTCTCCATGTTCAAACGCACTTTACGGCAGCACGCGCTGGCCGCCGCGCTGGCCCTGACGGCCGCGGTCGCCGCGGGATGGCTCGCCTGGCATACGCTGGCATTGAAAACGGAACCCGTGCCCGCCGCCGCCCCGGGCATCTACATTCCCAACTTGGGCAACACGCTGCAAGAACAGACGCGCAACCTGTCGCGCCTGAGCCAGGCACTGCGCACCGGCGACCGGGTGGTGATCCTGGGGTCTTCCGAGCTGACCAGCAACGACCTGCGCTTTGTCCCCTACCGCTATCTGGCCGACGAGTTACAGATGCCGGTGCTGGCCTACGGCCATTCGGGCTTCCAGTCCCTGGGGATGCAGCTGGTGCTGGCTGCATTGGCCGATGACCTGTCGCCCACCTCGCGCGTGGTGGTGATGTTGTCGCCCGGATGGTTCGACGGCGATGGCGGGCTGGGCGCCGACGAATTCAAGGAACACGCCAACCCGTTGCTGCCCCGGCTGCTCAAGCAACCCGAAGGCCGCGCCGAACTGGCACGCTGGCTGCGCGACAAAGGTGATGCGGGCGTGGCTTGGTCGATGATGACCGAGCAGGCCTATGTTTTCAGGCAACGGCTGGTCGACCTGTGGACACCTGCCCATGCCGCCCCCGCCCCCGAGCGGGAACGCGAGGGCCCCGCTGCTGCTGCCCGCGTGGTGGATTGGGACGCACTGGCCGAAGAGGCGCAACGCGCCGAGCAGGACTTGATGACCGGCAACCGCTACGCGGTGCGGGACGACTTCTTCAACAAATACCTGCGGACCCTTCCCGAGGGCGGCAAAACCGCGTACCTGCCGCAACCCCTGACAGGCCGCGACGAACTGCGCGAATTGACCGCCCTGATGGCGCTGCTGCACCAGCATGGCGTGAATGCGCTGTTTGTCATGCAGCCGCTGCACCCGATGGTCTTCAAGGACCTGAACCGTTTCCAGCCCGTGCAAGAGGAAGTGGGCGCCCTGTGCCGGCGCTATGCGATGACGTGCATGGATATGTACGACGCCCCCTTTGAAGTGGGCATGCTGCGCGACGTGCAGCACCTGGGTGAACTTGGCTGGCTGCGGGTGAACCAGAAGATTGCCCAGGTGTTCCGGCCATGACCCCTGCCCGCCCCGCCCCTGGCCAGACCTTTCCCGCTGGAGGGATGCCGCAATGAAAAGAACGCTGTGGCTGTGCCTGCTTTACCTCGGCGTGTTCGCCGTGCTGCTGATCCAGGCGGACACCTCCGCCAATCTGGGCAAGCCGATGGAGATCGAGTTCCAGTATTCGAAATTCTGACGGCGCGCCCCCCAAGGGCGGGGAAAATTGGTTTTCCAACGCAACCAGGGCCAGGTCACAAATCTGCAATAATCGGCTCCTCACGCCGGAACCTCGCCCCCCGCCTCCATGTTCGACCTCTTCCACGGCCTTGATCTCTGGGTCGGCCTCAGTCTTGTGCTGGCCCTGACATTCGTCCTGGCCTTCGAATTCATCAATGGTTTCCATGACACGGCGAACGCCGTGGCCACGGTCATCTACACCAAGGCCATGCCGCCGCATCTTGCGGTCGTGCTGTCCGGTATCTTCAATTTCCTTGGCGTGTTGCTGGGCGGGGTGGGCGTTGCCTACGCCATCGTGCACCTGCTGCCGGTGGAATTGCTGATCAACGTGGACACCGGCCGCGGGCTGGCCATGGTGTTCGCCATGCTGGCCGCCGCCATCGCCTGGAACCTGGGCACCTGGTACTTCGGTATCCCCGCGTCCAGTTCGCACACGCTGATCGGCTCGATTCTTGGCGTGGGCCTGGCCAATGCACTGATCACCGACCTGCCGCTGGGCGAGGGGGTCAACTGGGGCAAGGCCGTGGACATCGGCATGTCGCTGGTGGCCTCGCCAATAGCCGGCTTCATCGTCGCGGGCGGCTTGCTGTTGCTGCTCAAGCGCTGGCTGCCCACGTCCAAGATGCACAAGACGCCCGAACAGCGCCGCGCCATCGACAACAAGAAGCACCCGCCGTTCTGGAACCGGCTGGTGCTGGTGCTGTCAGCCATGGGCGTGAGCTTTGTGCACGGGTCCAACGACGGGCAGAAGGGCATCGGCCTGATCATGCTGGTGCTGATCGGCATCGTGCCGGCCAACTTCGTGCTGGATACGACCAGCACCACCTACCAGATCGAACGCACCCGCGACGCCGCGAACCACCTGAACGTGTTCTACCAGCGCAACGAAGCCATGCTGGGCGACTTCCTGGCGCTGAAGCGGGCGCCGGCTGCGTCCGACCTGCCGCGCAACTTTCGCTGCGACCCCGAATTGACCGTGCCCACCATCGCCGCGCTGCAAACGGACCTGGCCGGTGTCGCCAACTACGCCGATCTGTCGGCCGACAAGCGCATTGACGTGCGCCGCTACCTGCTGTGCCTGGACGACACCGCCAAGAAGGTCGCGCGCATCGAAGGGCTGCCCGCCCGCGAACGCGCCGACCTGCAACGCCTGCGCGCCGACCTGACCGCCACCACCGAATACGCCCCCTTCTGGGTGATCGTGGCAGTGGCCCTGGCGCTGGGCGCCGGCACCATGGTGGGCTGGCGCCGCGTAGTGCTGACGGTGGGCGAAAAGATCGGCAAGCAGGGCATGACCTACGCGCAAGGCATGTCGGCGCAGGTGACGGCCGTGGCAGCCATCGGGCTGGCCAACGTGTTCAGCCTGCCGGTATCGACCACCCACGTGCTGTCCTCGGGCGTGGCCGGCACCATGATCGCCAACAAGAGCGGCCTGCAAGGCAATACGGTGCGCAACATCCTGCTGGCCTGGGTGTTGACGCTGCCCGCCTCGATGGCGTTGGCGGCCGCGCTGTTCTGGATCGGCGTGCAGTTCACCGGCTGACCGGCTGACCGGCTGACGTCTTTGCCGGCCGTGCGGGCAATCTGCACGGCCGATGCAACACTCTGGCGATCACGTCAGGCTTTTTCCGCCCGCAGCCCGCGTCTACCATCACGCCATGGCTACCCAAACCCCCACCCTGCATTACATCTTCGACCCGCTTTGCGGCTGGTGCTACGGCGCCGCGCCGCTGGTGGACGCCGCCCGCGATATCGCCGGCCTGCACGTGGCGCCGCACGGCGGCGGCATGATGACCGGGGGCAACCGCCAGCCCGTCACCGACGCGCTACGCCGCTATGTCATGCCGCACGACGAACGCATCGCCGGCCTGACCGGCCAGGTCTTCGGCAAGGACTATTTCGACGGCCTGCTGCGCGACAGCGGCGCGGTGTTTGACTCCGAGCCCCCCACCACCGCCATCCTCGCCGCCGAGCAGCTTGACGGGCGCGGGCTGGACCTGCTCAAGCGCTTGCAGCACGCCCACTACGTAGAGGGCCGCCGCATTGCGGACCCGGCCGTGCTGGGCGTCCTGGCGCGCGACATCGGACTGGACGGCGCAGCGTTCGACGCCGCCTATGGCGCGGCGCAAGGAGCCGACACGGCAGCGCACATCGCGGCCAGCCGGCAGCTGCTAGCCAGGGTAGGCGGCAGCGGTTTCCCCACGTTTGCGCTGGAGCTCGGTGGCGTTTACACGCTGCTGGAACCGGCTCGCTACCTGGGCCGCCCCGCCCAATGGCAGGCCGACCTGCGGCAACGGATCCAAGCGGCGGCTTAGGCGGTCAGGACTCTTCGATGTCGCCGTCGCGTTGCAGAGCCCGGTGCATGGCCGGGCGCGCGGCCAGGCGTTCGATGTAGCCGTTGAACACGTCCGATTCGGCAATCACGTTCACCTGCATCATGTATTGCAGCGAACCGCCCAGCACGATGTCCACCGCTGAAAACGCGTCGCCCAGGAAAAAGGGCCGGGCTTGCAGCACGCGGGTCAGGACCTGTTCGACTTCGTCGGCCGACCCCCACCCCGGGGCGCCGGCATGATGCGGCTGCTTGAAGGCGCGTTCGACCATGGCCGGCTCGAACACCCCGGTGGAATACGCCAACCAGGTCAGATACGGGCCACGATTGGGGTCGCCGATGCGCGGACCCAAGCCTTTCTCGGGGAACAGGTCCGTCAGGTACAGCGCGATGGCAGGGGTTTCAAAGATGGGCACACCGTCGTGTACCAGGGCCGGCACCTTGCGGTGCGGATGAATGTCGATGTAATCGGCGGGCATGTGCCCGGCGCTGTCGGTGCCCCGGATGGACACCATTTCGGTGTCGTACGGCACACCCAGTTCTTCAAGCAGCCACAGAACCCGGAACGAGCGCGAACGCGGCGCATGGTAGAGCGTAAGCATGGTCGGCCTCCTTTGGACACCGACCATTTTGCCTGGGCTTGCGCACGGGCGAAAGACGCCAGATTGCGGATTATTCCGCCGCGCCCAAGGCCCGCAATTGCGCTTTCAGCCGCCGCACTTCCTGGCTCAGGTCCAGGATCAGCGCCACGGCATCCAGGCTGGCGCCGAAATCGTGCTCAAGCTTGCGCGCATGCAGCGCGCGCTGCAAGTCCATGCTGTAGAAGCACCATTGCTCGGGTTGGCGGCCGTCGGCGTTGACGATGCCGACCTCGACCAATTGGGCTACCCATTCCACTTCCGCGTTGCAGGCGCGGGCCAGGTCATGGGCGCTGAGCGGCTGGGATTTGCCCACGACGGTGGCGCTGGTGATGACAACTTTGTTCATGGTCAAACCCCCATGTGGCGTCGCGGGTTGAACGGCGCATCCTGTTGCAGCTTGCGGTAGGCCGCCTTGGCCGCCTCGCTATCGGCGGGCGGCAACACCAGGTCCAGCACCAGATACAGGTCGCCCGGGGGATCACCGGGAATGCCGCGGCCGCGCAGGCGCAGCTTACGGCCGTTGCCTGACCCCGCCGGAACTGAGACTTCGACCGTGCCGCCGGGCGTGGGCGCGTTCACTTTCGCGCCCAGCGCGGCTTCCCAGGGCGCCACCGGCAGGGTCATGTAAAGATCACGGCCATCGGCCCGGTAGCGCGAATTCGGCTTGAAGCGCACCTCCAGATACAGGTCGCCGTTTTCGCCGCCGCCGTAGCCGGGCATGCCTTGCCCCGACAGCCGGATGTACTGGCCTTCGCGTACGCCCGGGGGGATGCGCACGCTCAGGGTGCGCGTTTTCATCTGTGGGCGTCCCTGCTCGTCCATTTCCATGGACCGCAGGCTGATGTCGCGCGTGGCGCCCTTGAGCGCGTCTTCCAGGTCCACTTCGATGGCGGCGTGATGGTCGTCCCCGCGCGCACGAAACTCCTGCTGGCGCGCGCCGCCGCGTTGCCCGCGGCCGCCGAACAACGACGAAAAAAAGTCGCTGAACTGCGCCTCGTCGCCGGGCGCCGCGCCTCGGTGGAATTCGAAACCTTCGTCCCATCCGGGCGGGGGCTGAAAGCCGCCGTCGGGCGACACGCCGGCGGCCAGGTTGTCATAGGCCAGCCGCTTTTCCTGGTCGCGCAAGACGTCATAGGCTTCGTTGACGTCGCGCATGCGGGTCTCGGCGTCGCTTTCCTTGCTGACGTCGGGATGGTATTTGCGGGCGAGTTTGCGGTATGCGCGCCGGATCTCGTCTTCCGACGCGCCGCGCTCCACCCCGAGAATGCTGTAGTAGTCCTTGAACTCCATATGCCAGCTCACCTTAAGGGTTTCGGCCGCCGCGGGCTGTGCCGTATCCGGCCTGGGATATCAAGAAGATAGGGGTTGCGGACCGATTTATCAATGCGCAATATCAGACCAAGTCGCGGATGCGGCCTGTCACCCGAGTGGCGTAGTATCTGTTTTTACCGGTGCTGTTACCGGCGTTTTACCGGTGGCCCCGCCACCGCCCTCCCCCCACGCAGGATCCACGATGAAGATGAGCAACATCCCCTTCGGCACCACGGATTGGTCCGAAGTCGAACGCACCGAACACGCCGGCGACACGGGCATGGCCTACTGGCGCACCCGCCAGTTTGGCGATGTGCGCGTGCGCATGGTCGAATACACGGCGGGCTACCTGGCCGACCACTGGTGCACCAAGGGACACATCCTCTTCTGTCTGGAAGGCGAGCTTCACACTGAACTGGAAGACGGCCGCCAGTTCGTGCTGACCCCCGGCATGAGCTACCAGGTGGCCGACCAGGCCGAGCCGCACCGTTCGTCCACCCCCACGGGCGCCAAGCTCTTCATCGTGGATTGATCCCGCCGGCGCAACGAGCGCAACGAGCGCAACGATGCAATGCCACGGGGACGCACTGACGCGGCCACGCGACACGCAAAATTGCAGTTGCGTTACGCTTTGAAAATCATGCGGCACACCGCCGCGTGTCGATGCATTGCCACCTGCCAGACCCCTCGCCTGACCGGAGACTAGATTTGGGCGCCCCGATTACGCTTTACGTTGATTCCCAGTTCCTTAGCCCCTACGCCATGTCGGTGTACGTGGCGCTGACCGAAAAGCAATTGCCTTTCGAAGTGCGCCCCATCGACCTGAACGCCGGTGAGCAACGGATGCAGCCCTACCAATGTCGGGCGCTGACTGCCCGGGTCCCCGCGCTGACGCATGACGATTTCAACCTGACGGAATCCAGCGTCATCGCCGAATACCTGGAAGAGGTTTTTCCCGCGCCCAAGCACGCCGCGCTGTATCCGTCGGGGGTGCGCGAACGCGCCCGCGCCCGCCAGTTGCAGGCGTGGCTGCGCAGCGACCTGGCCCCCTTGCGCCAGGAGCGCCCCACCGAAACCGTGTTCTACGGCACCCCGGGGCAGCCCTTGTCGGACGCCGCGCATGCTGCCTCGGCCAAGCTGACACAGGTGGCCAGCTATCTGATCGGCGTGGGCCAGACCACGCTGTTCGACGATTGGTGTATTGCTGACCTGGACCTGGCCGTGATGCTCAAGCGCCTGGCGCTGGATGATTTGCCCGACCCGTTGCGCGCCTACGTCGACGCGCAGTGGCAACGCCCGTCTGTCCAGAAATGGCTGGAGCACAACGCCGCCGCGCGCGACTAAACGCCTGTTCACGCCACGGCGCCGTGGCAGCAGCCACTGCACGACCGTCTTGCAAGCGACGCCGCCGCCCACCGGGGTCCGGCAGCGTTGTCGGACACATCTGAAAAGCAGGGACGCTTAACGCTTTTTTGCAGGCCCCCCTCCGACTTATGTTGCGGCGCAGCATTCGTTGCGGTGTAATGGGGAGGTCAACTTGGCCGGTTCCACTCGGGGCCGGCCCGGCGGCACGTCGCCGCCGGAAGCAACTTACAGGAGATCGCCATGGCCGATTCCGGCAACGATCGCGTCCCCGCCCCGCCCATGAACCCCTGGACGGCCGCCTACGAATACGCCTTGGACGCCTGGCAACGCGGCGTGCTCTACGCCGACGTGCTGCGCCAGCGCGGCAACCAGTACCACGACCACATGGCCAAGCGCGCGCCCAACGTGCTGAGCATGGAGTCCGAGTTTGTGCTGGACGGCCGCGAACTGCCCCGCCTCGTCAACTACGGGCTGCTGCGCATCAAGCCGCCCGAAGGCGTGGAAACCGACCCGATCAAGCGCCCTTTCCTGGTGGTTGACCCGCGCGCCGGCCACGGCCCGGGCATCGGCGGCTTCAAGCCCGAAAGCGAAATCGGCGTAGCTATTCGTGCCGGCCACCCCTGCTACTTCGCCACCTTCCTGCCCCAGCCCATGCCGGAGCAGACCGTCGAAGACGTGATGATGGCCGAAGCGCGCTTCCTGGAAGAAATCATCGCGCTGCATCCGGATGCGGAAGGCAAGCCCGTGGTGGTGGCCAACTGCCAGGCCGGCTGGCAGATCATGATGACCGCCGCCATACGCCCCGAACTGTTCGGCCCGATCATCGTGGCCGGCGCCCCGCTGTCGTACTGGGCGGGCTGGCGCGGGATGAATCCCATGCGCTATTCCGGCGGCTTGCTCGGGGGCAGCTGGCTGACGGCAATGACCAGCGACCTGGGTAACGGCAAGTTCGACGGCGCCTGGCTGGTGCAGAACTTCGAAAACCTGAATCCCGCCAATACGCTCTGGTCCAAGCAGTACAACCTGTATTCCAAGGTGGACACCGAGGCCCAGCGCTACCTGAGCTTTGAAAAATGGTGGGGCGGCCACGTCTTCTTGAACGGCCCCGAAATCCAGTACATCGTGGACAACCTGTTCGTGGGCAACCGCCTGGCCACGGCCGGCCTGGTCACCTCGGACGGCATCCGCATCGACCTGCGCAATATCCGTTCGCCCATCGTGGTGTTCTGCTCGAAGGGCGACAACATCACGCCCCCGCCGCAAGCACTGGGCTGGATTCCCGACCTGTACCAGAACGAAGCCGAAGTGCTGGCTCATGGCCAGACCATCGTCTATGCCGTCCACGAAAGCATCGGCCACCTGGGCATCTTCGTGTCGGGCAGCGTGGCCCGCAAGGAACACCAGGAGTTCACGTCGAACATCGACATGATTGACGTCCTGCCGCCGGGCATCTACGAGGCCGAAATCGCCGACAAGACGCCCGACACGCCCAACGCCGACCTGGCATTCGGCAACTACGTGCTGTCGTTCGAGCAGCGCACGCTGGATGATGTGCGCACCATTGTCGACCGCAAGGAAGAGGACGATCGGCGCTTTGCCGCCGTGGCCCGCATTTCGGACATCAACCTGGGCATGTACCGCAGCTTCGTGCAACCGTGGCTGCGCGCCATGGTCACGCCGCAGTCGGCGGAATGGGCGCAACGACTGCATCCGCTGCGCCTGCCCTACGAGCTGATTTCGGACCGCAACCCGGCCATCGCGCCCATTGCGAAGGTGGCGGAACAGGTTCGCGCGCACCGCCAGCCGGTGTCCGAGTCGAACCCGTTCCTGATGGCGCAGGAAATGTTCTCGAACTGGGTCGAAACCAGCCTGAACATCTGGCAGGAAATGCGCGACTCGGCGGACGAACGCACGTTCATGGGCGTGTACGGATCGCCGCTGGTGCAGGACCTGGCCGGGCTGGGCGCACGGTCCGGCCCCCCGCGCAAGCACCCGGGCGTGTCGCCCGAGCATCGCCGCTTCATGGAAGAACGCACGGCGGACCTGCGTTCGCTGCTCCAGGAAGGCGGCCTGCGCGTGGCCGCGATCCGCATGCTGCTGTACGTGTCCGGCGCGGAAGGCGGTCTGGACGAACGCAGCTTT
This sequence comes from Achromobacter sp. RT286_PF, assembly GCF_059760425.1. Lineage (NCBI taxonomy): Bacteria > Pseudomonadati > Pseudomonadota > Betaproteobacteria > Burkholderiales > Alcaligenaceae > Achromobacter > Achromobacter sp. RT286_PF. Next base: position 47,598 of record NZ_JCBAMR010000029.1, on the reverse strand, counting down.
GCACTGATCCGCAAAGTGCGCGCCGAGTCCGACAACGCCATGACGCTACAGGAGTTCAAGGACACCATACGCGACCAGGCCCTGATCCTGACGCTGGATTCCGACGCCGCCATTCAGGCCATGCCGCGCCTGCTGGACAAGTCATCGCCGGCCGCGATTCGCGACGCGCTGAACACCATGAAGCACGTGCTGGAAGCTGCCGAACCGCTGAGCCCGGCCGCGCGCGAAAGCCTGACGGAAATGGAGCGCATCTTCGAAGCCGCCGAACGCCGTGCACAGAAGCGCGAGCAGACCCACGCGCCCGCGCAGCTGACGTTGGCCCCGGCGCCGACCGCGCCTTCGTTGAGCTTGATCGACGCAGCCGCCCAGGTACCGACCAAAACCGCCAAGCCGCACCCGGCAGCCGCCAAATCGGCGGAAGACTCGGTGGCGAAGTCGGCACCGAAGTCGGCACCGAAGTCCGCTGGAAAGCCCGCCGCAAAGTCGGCCTCAAAGTCGGCCTCAAAGTCCGCTGCAAAGTCTGCCGCAAAGTCCGCAACCCAGGCCACCGCAAGGTCCGATGCCAAGCCTGCCGCGAACAGCACCGGCAAGACAGCCGGGAAGCCGGCTGACACGGCCGGGGCCAAACCCGCCGCAAAGACCGCGGCCAAGCGCGCGGCAAAGCCCGCCGCCAAGTCCGCCGGCACCGCCGGCGCCGGTCAACCCGCCAAGGCCAAGCGCGCATGACACCGCCCACCTCGACGCATTACGACACGCTGATCGCGCGCGCCCAGACGCTGGAGCCCGCTTTCTGCGCCATCGCCCACCCTTGCGACGAACCGTCTTTGTCGGCCGCCCTGGAGGCGCGTGACCTCGGCTTGCTGCACCCCATCCTGGTGGGGCCGGAACAGAAGATCCGCGATACCGCCGCGCAGTTCAAGCTGAACCTGGGCGATGCCCGTATCGTGGATGCGCCGCACAGCCACGCTGCCGCCGAAACCGCCGTGGCGCTGGTGCGCAACGGCGAGGCCACGCTGCTGATGAAGGGCAGCCTGCACACCGACGAACTCATGCATGAAGTCGTCGCGCGCACAACGGGGCTGCGCAGCGGCCGGCGCATCAGCCATGTATTCATCATGGAGGTGCCCACCTATGCCGGCCCGCTGTTCATCACGGACGCGGCCATCAACATTTTTCCGGACCTGGAAACCAAGGCCGACATCATCCGCAACGTGATCGACCTGCATCACGGGCTGGGGCTGGGCGAGCCCCGCGTGGCGATTCTGTCGGCGGTGGAACAGGTCACGCCCAATATTCCCAGCACCATCGAAGCGGCGGCCTTGTGCAAGATGGCCGATCGGGGGCAGATCGCGGGCGGCCTGCTGGACGGCCCCCTGGCGCTGGACAACGCCATCAGCCCCGAGGCGGCGCGCATCAAAGGCATTCGCTCGCCCGTGGCGGGCGTGGCGCAGGTATTGGTCGTGCCCGATCTTGAAGCGGGCAACATGCTGGCCAAGAACCTGACGTTCCTGGCCAACGCCGAAGCAGCGGGCATCGTGCTGGGCGCACGCGTGCCCATCATCCTGACCAGCCGCGCCGACAGCCCGCGTTCGCGGCTGGCCTCGTGCGCGGTGGCGGCCATCTACGCGCACCACCTGAGCCAGTTGGCGGCCCGCCCGCTGATCTGACGCGCGCCTATTGCCGCAAGTATTGCCGCCCCTATTGCTGCACGCATTGCCGCACCTCTCGCCGCTCCCCCACCACCACCGGAACCCAGAGCCATGAGTGACACCCGCGACACCATCCTCGTCATCAATGCCGGCAGTTCCAGCATCAAGTTCTACCTGTACGACGTCGACGGCAACGAGCAACTTGCGCCGCGCCTGGGCGGGCAGCTTGAGGGCATCGGCACGTCGCACCCCAAGCTGCGCGTGCGTGACGCGGCGGGCCAGACACTGGTGGAACGCGACATCGCGCCCGGCCATGCGCCCGACGTGCCCAACGCGCAGGAAGTCGTGGGCACGTGGCTTAGCGGCCATCTGGGCGGCACGCCGCTGGCGGTGGGCCATCGGGTGGTGCATGGCGGGCCTGATCTGTCCGAACCCGTGCTGATCGACGACGGTGTGCTGGCCAAGCTGGACACGTTCACGCCGCTGGCTCCGCTGCATCAGCCCAACAACCTGGCGCCCATCCGCGTCATCCGCGAGCGTCGGCCATGGATACCGCAAGTGGCGTGCTTCGATACCGCGTTTCATCGCAGCCATTCCGACGTGGCCGACCGCTACGCGCTGCCCGAATCGCTGTACCAGGAAGGCGTGCGCCGTTATGGCTTTCACGGCCTGTCCTATGAATACATCGCGCAGCGCTTGAAGCAGGCACTGCCCGAACTGGCCATGGGCAAGATCATTGCCGCGCACCTGGGTTCCGGCGTGTCCGCCTGCGCCATGCATGAAGGCAAAAGCGTGGACAGCACGATGGGCTTCACGGCGTTGGAAGGCCTGCCCATGGGCACGCGCCCGGGCCGGCTGGATGCGGGCGTGGTGCTGTGGATGATGGAACGCGGCATGGACCACGACCAGATCGAACACCTGCTGTATCACGACTGCGGCATGAAGGGCCTGTCCGGCATCAGCAACGACATGCGGGAACTGCTGGCCAGCGACGCGCCGTCGGCCCAGCTGGCGCTGAAATATTTCGCGTGGCGCGTGGCCGAAGGCATCATCGGCATGGGCTGCGCCATGAACGGCATCGACGGCATCGTCTTTACCGCCGGCGTGGGCGAGAACTCGCCCCAGATCCGGCAGATGATCGTGGACCACTGGGGCTGGCTGGGCATCAAGCTGGACCCCGAGCGCAACGCCCATCAAGGCCCGCGCATTTCCAGCGACGACAGCCGCATCGGCGTCTACGTGGTGCGCACGAACGAAGAGCTGATCATCGCGCAGCACACGCTGGCTTTGGTGCGCCAACGATGAGCAAGCCAACAATGAGCAAGCCGACGATGAACTCCCCCGCCCCCGCCCCCTCCTCTAGCGCGGCGCTGCCGCTGGCTGGCAAGCGCGGCCTGGTCACCGGCATCGCCAACGCCGATTCCATTGCCTGGGGCTGCGCCAAGGCGTTTCGCGCCATGGGCGCCGAACTGGCCGTGACCTATCTGAATGACAAGGCGCTGCCCCACGTCGAGCCGCTTGCGCGCCAGGTGGATGCGCCCTTGCTGATGCCGCTTAACCTGCTGAACGACGGCGAACTCGAAGCCGTGTTCGACCGCATCACGGCCGAATGGGGACAGCTCGATTTCGTGCTGCATTCCATTGCGTTCGCCCCGCGCGCCGACCTGCACGGCCGCGTTACCGACTGCTCGCGCGAAGGCTTCCTGCAAGCCATGGACGTGTCGTGCTGGTCTTTCATCCGCATGGCGAAACTGGCCGAACCGTTGATGAAAAAAGGCGGCGCGCTGTTCTGCATGAGCTACTACGGCTCGCAGATGGTCGTCGAGCACTACAACATGATGGGTCCGGTCAAGGCCGCGCTGGAATCCGCCACGCGCTACCTCGCCGCCGAGCTTGGGCCGCAGGGCATCCGGGTGCACGCGATTTCGCCCGGGCCATTGAAAACGCGCGCCGCATCGGGCATTGCCGAATTCGATGCCCTGCTGGACCGCGCCCAATCCAAGGCGCCCGCGCGCAGCCTGGTGTCCATCGACGACGTGGGCGAAGCCACCGCCTGGCTGGCCACCGACGCCGCGCGTCTGATGACGGGCCAGACGCTGTATATCGACGGCGGCTATCACATCATCGATTAGGCTCAGGCCAAGGTGGCCGGCGGCGCCTGGCGCCAGCGCTCGATCGCATCGACCGCCTGTTCCGGGGTGCCGAAGATCTTGTCGCGGCCGATCTTCTTTACCAGCCCCGAACGCTCCAGCGCCATGCGGAACTGGCCGTGCCCGCCCGCCAGCAACAAGGTGATGTTGCGGGCGTCCAGTTCGCGCTTCAGTTCATAAAGCGCTTCCACCGCATCGGCATCCGCCTGCGTCATGGCCTCGGCATCCAGCACGAACCACTGGGTGTCGGCCGCCGCCTGCTCGATAACGTCGCGCGCGCGGCGCCGAAACGCATCGGCGTTGAAAAACCAGATCGACGATTCAAACAACCAGATCACCGTGCCGGGCACGGGATGCGCATCTGGATTCAGGTGCAGCTTGCCCAATACGGACTCGCCGGGCAGCCGGCCCAGCAGCGCATCGCGCGGGTTGCCCGACACATACATCGCGTACAGCAAGGTCGCCCCCACCGACACCGCCACGCCCCGCAGCACGCCAAAGCCCACCACGCCCACGGCAGCCAGAATGCCAAACGCCAGTTCGATGCGGGAAATTCGCGCCAGGCGCAGGAAGGCCTTGACGTCGAACAGGCTGGCGGCGGCCAGCAACAAGATGGCCGACAGCACCGCCTGTGGCAGCCAGAACAAGGGCGCGCTCAACAGGCCCACCACGATGGCCAACGCCAAGGCGGCGCTGACGCTGACCAGCGGCGACGAGCCGCCCGCCACCAAGCCCACCGCCGTCCGCGAATCCGCGCCCGTCACCACAAAACCCTGGAACAGACCGGCCGCCACATTGGCCGCGCCGAAGCCCACCAGCTCGCGGTTGGGGTCCACGTGTTCGCCCGTACGCGCCGCAAAGCTGCGCGCGGTGACGATGCCGCTGGAAAAGCTGACCACCAGCACGCCCGCCGCGCCCAGCAGAATGCTGTCGACGCCCTCAAGCCGAACCGGCAGGCTGATGCCCGGCAAGCCGGCGGGCACCTCGCCCACCACCGCGATGCCCAGGCTGGGAAAATCGAATAGCCATGACAACAGGCAGCCGCCCACCACCAGCAAGATGGGTCCCGGCCAGGTCGGGCGCCAGCGCTTGAAGGCCACCAGCAACAGGCAGGACGCCAGCCCCAGGCACAGTGTGGGAATCTGGATCTCCTGGATACGGCGCGATAGCTCAAGGAAGGGGTGCACCAGCCCGCTGTTGCGCAGCCCCACCCCCGTCAGCCCGCTCAGTTGCGACAGCCCCAGCGTGATCGCCACGCCCGCCATGTAGCCGATCAGCACGGGGCGCGACAGCAGGTTGGCCAGAACGCCCAGCCGCAGCACGCGCGCAATCAGGCAGCCGACGCCCACGGTCAATGCAATGCCGGTGGCGGCCACCAACCGGTCTTCCGGGGAGGTCAGCGCCATGCCGGTCAAGGTGGCGGCGATAAGGGTGCAGGTGGCCGTGTCCGGCCCCACGATCAGCGTGCGCGACGAGCCGAACAAGGCATAGCCCAACATTCCCGCAATGGCGGCCCACAGCCCGGCCACGGGCGGCACGCCCATCATCGCCGCGTAGGCCAGGCCCACCGGCAGGCCGACGGCGGCCACGCTCAGGCCCGCCATGATGTCGCGTCGTGCCGATTCCCGCGTCATGCCGCGGAAATTATTCAGGCCGGGAAAAAAACGTAGGTTCATGATGCTGCAAGCGACCTGATCGAAGAGACTGCGCGACAACACGCATAGACGGTCAAGGCTACACCAAGGCCAAGCCACGGCAACGGCTTCAGATCAAGTCGCCACGAAATCAGGCGGGCTTTTTTGCCACCTTCAGAAAAACACGCCGGGCTTGGACGACCCAAAATATTCCCAAAAGGAATGAAGATCGTTGCGTTTTTATCTCTTTTATCGAAAAGCCGGATTGCGTAGAGTCCTTCGGCATAAGAAAAGCGGCGCCACGCCGCACCATCGCACACCGACACGGCCTACCGCCCTTGCCACCCGGCGCGGACCCAAGGCCGGCATTTCAGGAGACTCCATGTCCTTGCCCATTCTGCGGCGCGTCAGCCGCGCCCTGGTTCTGACCGCGCTTGCTGCCGGCATCGCCCCCGCTGTCCACGCCCAGACTTACCCCGAGCGCCCCATCAAGCTCGTGGTGCCCTGGCCCCCGGGCGGCGCCACCGATTCCCTGGCGCGCCTGCTGGCGCAACGCCTGACCGACCGCTTGGGCCAGACGGTGATCGTGGACAACAAGGCGGGCGCGGGCGGCAATATCGGCACGGCGTCGTTCGTGCGCGAAAAGGCCGACGGCTACACGTTGCTGATGGCCACCAGTTCGACCAACGCGGCAAACCCGCATCTGTATTCCCGCTTGGGCTTCGATGCGTCCAAGGACTTCGCGCCTGTGGCTTTCGTGGCCGAGATCCCCAACATTCTGGAAGTGCCCAAGCAATCGCCTTTCAAATCGGTGGCCGACCTGATCGCCGGCGCCAAGGCCGAGCCCGGCAAGTTGAACTACGGTTCGGGCGGCGTAGGGTCTTCGCAGCATCTGGCGGGCGCGATGTTCAAGCATCTGACGGGCGCCGACGTGCTGCACATTCCGTACAAGGGCAGTGGCCCCGCCGTGTCGGATCTGCTGGCCGGGCAAGTCGACATGATGCTGGACACCGGCTCGCTGGCGCAGGTTCAGGCGGGCGCGTTGCGCGCGCTGGCCGTGGCGTCGCACCAGCGTCTGCCGGCACTGCCGGACGTGCCCACCTTCGAGGAAGCGGGGGTGCCCAAGATGATCGCGTCGGCCTGGTACGGCATCGTTGCCCCCGCCGGCACGCCGCCCGCCGTGGTGCAGCGCCTGAATAAGGAAGTGAACGCCGTGGTGGCCGAGCCCGAGGTCAAGCAGCGCATGGAAAGCATGGGCGCGCTGGTACCGGCGGGGCAAACCGCCGAGCAATTCGGCGCCTTCATCCAATCGGAAATCGCGCGCTACGCGGACATCGTGAAAATTTCGGGCGCCAAGTTGGAATAACGCCGCCCTTGCACCCCGCACGGATGAAAAAAAACGCCCCGAACCAAGGGGCGTTTTTCATGGAGAACGGCGCGCGGCAAGCGCCACGACTTGGGCGCTGCCGCCCTGCCTTACTCGGCCGCGCGCGCTTCCAGCACGGCCACGGCAGGCAGGGTCTTGCCTTCCAGGAATTCCAGGAACGCGCCGCCACCGGTCGAGATGTAGCCGACCTGTTCGCCGATGCCGTACTTGGCGATGGCAGCCAGCGTGTCGCCGCCGCCGGCGATCGAAAAGCCGTCCGATTCCGCGATTGCGCGCGCCACCACTTCGGTGCCGTTGGCGAACTGGTCGAATTCAAACACGCCCACCGGACCGTTCCACACGATGGTGCCGGCCTTCTTCAGGATCTCGGCCAACTGCGCCGCGGTCTGCGGGCCGATGTCCAGAATCATGTCGTCCTCGGCCACGTCGGTGGCCGCCTTGACAGTGGCTTCGGCGTCCGCGCCGAATGCCTTGGCGCACACCACGTCCACCGGAATCGGCACGGCCGCGCCGCGCTGCTTCATCATGTCGATCACGGCGCGCGCCTGCTCAACCTGGTCGGGTTCCGCCAGCGACTTGCCGATGGGCAGGCCGGCAGCCAGCAGGAAGGTGTTGGCGATACCGCCGCCCACGACCAACTGATCAACCTTGTCGGCCAGCGATTGCAGGATCGACAGCTTGGTCGACACCTTCGAGCCGCCCACGATGGCGACCAGCGGGCGCTTGGGTTCGTGCAGCGCACGGCCCAGGGCATCAAGCTCGGCTTCCAGCAAGGGGCCGGCGCAGGCCACGGGCGCAAAGCGCGCGATGCCGTGGGTGGTGGCTTCGGCGCGGTGGGCGGTGCCGAAGGCGTCGTTGACGTACACGTCGCACAACGCGGCCATCTTCTTGGCCAGCGCTTCGTCATCTTTCTTTTCGCCGACGTTCACGCGGCAGTTTTCCAGCAGCACGACCTGGCCGTGATCGACCTGAACGCCGTCGACCCAATCGCGCACCAGCTGCACGGGCATGCCCAGCATTTCGGACAGGCGCTGGCCGACCTTGGCGAGCGAATCGGCGTCGGTCAGCACGCCTTCTTTCGGGCGGCCCAGGTGGGACGTAACCATCACGGCGGCGCCGGCGTCCAGCGCCAGGCGGATGCCAGGCACGGATGCACGGATGCGCGTGTCTTCGGAAATGCGGCCGGCGTCATCGAACGGCACGTTCAAGTCGGCGCGGATGAACACACGCTTGCCGGACAGGGCGCCGGACTTGGCCAGCGCGGACAGGGTATTGACCTTGGACATATTTGCTTTCCTACGATAGGCGAACAAAGGGGACGAACCCATTTTCCGCATTGGCGGAAAACAAATCCGTCCCCTATGGACTGACCGTGTTGCTTACTTGGCCGACATCAGCGCGACGGTGGTGTCGAGCATGCGGTTCGAGAAGCCCCACTCGTTGTCGTACCAGGACGAGACCTTGACCAGGCGGCCCGAGACCTTGGTCAGCGACGCGTCAACGGTGCTGGAGGCCGGGTTGTGGTTGTAGTCCACCGAAACCAGGGGCTCGGTGTTGTAGTCCAGGATGCCCTTGAGCTCGCCTTCCGACGCGGCCTTCAGGATGCTGTTCACTTCTTCGGCGGTCGTGTCGCGGCTGGCCACGAACGACAGGTCGACCAGCGACACGTTGATGGTCGGGACGCGGATGGCGTAGCCGTCCAGCTTGCCGTTCAGTTCCGGCAGCACCAGGCCCACGGCGGCGGCAGCGCCGGTCTTCGTGGGGATCATGCTCATCGTGGCCGAACGCGCGCGGCGCAGGTCTTCGTGGTAGACGTCGGTCAGGACCTGGTCGTTGGTGTAGGCGTGAACGGTCGTCATCAGGCCGTTTTCCAGGCCCAGCTTGTCGTTCAGCGGCTTGACCAGCGGGGCCAGGCAGTTGGTGGTGCACGATGCGTTCGAGATGACCGTGTCGGTCGACTTGAGCACGCCGTGGTTCACACCGAACACGATGGTGGCGTCCACATCCTTGCCGCCCGGGGCCGAGATGATGACTTTCTTGGCGCCGCCCTTGATGTGCGCGCCGGCCTTTTCCTTGGTCGTGAAGAAGCCCGTGCATTCCAGCACGACGTCAACCTTCAGGTCGCCCCAGGGCAGTTCAGCCGGGTTGCGGTTGGCCAGCACGCGGATCTTGTCGCCGTTGACGACCATGAAGTCGCCGTCGACTTCGACGGTGCCCGGGAACTTGCCGTGGGCGGTGTCGTAGCGCGTCAGGTGCGCGTTCGTCTTGGGATCACCCAGGTCGTTGATGGCGACGATTTCGATATCGTGCTTCTTGCCACCTTCGTAGTGGGCACGCAGGATGTTGCGGCCGATGCGACCGTAACCGTTGATGGCGACGCGAATAGTCATACTAAGCTCCTTTTTTACAAAACCTGTTTGACGGTCTCGGCCACCTTGTCGGCGGTCAGCCCGAAGAACTTGAACAATGCGCCGGCCGGGGCGGATTCACCGTAGCGGTCGATGCCGACCACGGCGCCTTCCAGGCCCACGTACTTGTGCCAGAACGCGGTCACGCCGGCTTCGACAGCCACGCGCGGCAGGCCCTTGGGCAGCACGGATTGCTTCCAGGCGGCGTCCTGCTTGTCGAACACGTCGGTGCTGGGCATGGAAACCACGCGCACGGCGATGCCTTCCTTGGCCAGCTGCGCCTGCGCGTCCAGCGCAATGGCCACTTCGGAGCCGGTGGCGATGATGACGGCGCGGGCGCCTTCGGCATCGCGCAACACGTAGCCGCCGCGGGCGATAGCGTCCACGGTGGCGGCATCACGAGGCACGAACGGCAGGTTCTGGCGCGACAGCAGCAGCGCGGTCGGGCCGCCGTCGTGCACGTCCATGCCGATGCTGGTCGGGCGCGTCACGGCGGCGTTCCAGGCCACAGCGGTTTCAGCCGTATCGCAAGGGCGCCACAACGACAGGTTGGGGATCAGGCGCAGGCTGGCAGCGTGTTCGATGGATTGGTGGGTCGGGCCGTCTTCGCCCAGGCCGATCGAATCGTGCGTGAACACGTGCACCACGCGCTGCTTCATCAGCGCGGCCATGCGGATGGCGTTGCGCGAGTAGTCCGAGAACGTCAGGAACGTGCCGCCGAAGGGCAGGTAGCCGCCGTGCAGCGCCACGCCGTTCATGATGGCGGCCATGCCGAATTCACGCACGCCGTAGTTGATGTGACGGCCGAACTGAATGCCCTTGTCGCCGGCGCGAACGGCGCCCACGCCCTTCCAGTCGGTGAAGTTGGAACCGGTCAGGTCGGCGGAACCGCCCAGCATTTCGGGCAGCAACGGCGCCAGCGCGGCGATCGCGAATTGCGAAGCCTTGCGGGTGGCGACGGTTTCGGCCTTTTCCAGCGTTAAGGCCAGGAAAGCCTTGAACTGGTCGGCGTAACCCTCAGGCATTTCGCCCTTCATGCGGCGCGTGAACTCAGCGGCTTCGGCGGGGAACGCGGCGCTGTAGGCGTCAAACGCGGTCTGCCATTCGGCTTGGGCCGCGGCGCCCGACTTGCGGCCATCCCAGCCGTCATACACGTCTTGCGGAATCTGGAACGGTTCCGACGACCAGCCCAGCGCGGCGCGCGTGGCGGCGATTTCGTCCTTGCCCAGCGGCGCGCCGTGCACGTTGTGCGTGCCGGCCATGTTGGGCGAACCCTTGCCGATGACGGTGCGGCAGATCACCAGCGTGGGCTTTTCCGACTGCGAACGCGCGGCCTTGATGGCGGCGTCCACGGCGGCGACGTCGTGGCCGTCAACGCCCCGGATCACGTTCCAGCCGTAGCCTTCGAAGCGCTTGGCGGTGTCGTCGGCAAACCAGTGTTCAACGTGGCCGTCGATCGAGATGCCGTTATCGTCATACAGCACGACCAGCTTGGACAGCTTGAGCGTGCCAGCCAGCGAGCACACCTCGTGCGAGATGCCTTCCATCAGGCAGCCGTCGCCGGTGAAGGCGTAGGTGTGGTGGTCGACGATGGTGTGGCCGGGCTTGTTGAATTCAGCGGCCAGCAGCGCTTCGGCCAGCGCCATGCCCACGGCATTGCCCAGGCCCTGGCCCAACGGGCCCGTGGTCGTTTCCACGCCCGGGGTGATGCCCACTTCGGGGTGACCCGGCGTCTTGGAATGCAGCTGGCGGAAATTCTTGAGCTCGTCGATCGACAGGTCGTAACCCGTCAGATGCAACAGCGCGTAGATCAGCATCGAGCCGTGGCCGTTGGACAGCACAAAGCGGTCGCGGTTGGCCCAGGCGGGATCCTTCGGGTTGTGGCGCAGGTTGCCCGTCCATAAGGCCTGGGCGATTTCCGCCATGCCCATGGGAGCACCCGGATGCCCGGAGTTCGCTTGTTGCACTGCATCCATCGCTAGGGCGCGGATGGCATCCGCCAAGGCAAGTTTAGGGGCGGTCGGATTGCTCATTCGGAAGGCTCTTTGAAGCTGGCGCGCCTACGGGAAATATAGGGGCCAGTTGAGTGGGTTGCGAAGCAGACGATTTTAGCATCAGGGGATTTCCCTCACGCCATCGCCCTTAAGCCCGATGTAAACAAGCGTGTCCTCGGGAATCAAAGTGGTAGGCTACGCGCTCGAATAATCCGATTGCCCGCGCCCTCGTAGCCGCCCTCTTCGCCCGAACCTCATGTCCGCCCCCCGCTTCTTCTGCGACATCGCCCTTTCCGCCGGTACCCGTATCGCCTTGCCCGACGCCCTGGCGCACCACGCGCTGCGCGTGCTGCGCTTGAAAGCGGGCGAAACCGTTGTGCTGTTCAATGGCCAGGGCGGCGAATACCCGGCCGTGCTTGAAGTGGACGGCAAGGCGGGCTACGCCACGCTGGGCGACTTCAACCCGCGCGAAGCCGAGCTTGCCGGGCGCATCACGCTTGTGCAGGGTCTGCCGTCCGGCGACAAGATGGATTGGGTGGTGGAAAAAGCGGTTGAGCTGGGCGCCGCCCGCGTCAGCCCCATTGCCGCGCAACGCAGCGTGTTGCAGTTATCGGGCCCTCGGCTGGACAAGCGCGTGGCGCATTGGCAGCGCATTGCGCAATCGGCCGGCGAACAATGCGGCCGCAACCGCTTGATGGCGGTGGATGCGCCGCAAACGCTTGCCGATTGGCTGGCCCAGCCGGCGGACGGCCTGCGGCTGCTGTGTCACCCGGAAGCCGGCGACGATCTGGCCGGCAAGCTGCGCGCCACGCCGGACTTGCAGGCGTTGACCTTGCTGGTCGGCCCCGAAGGCGGCTGGTCAGACAAAGAACTGGAACTGGCCCGCCAGGCCGGCGTCCAGGCGGTTCGCTTCGGCCCGCGCGTGCTGCGCACCGAAACGGCCGGGCTGGCGCTGCTGGCGGCAGTCGGCGCGTTGATGGGCTGGTAGCGGAAGGATGCGCGGTTAATCATCCGCGCCCGCAGAGAATCGTTTTCGCCCGCGGTTAATCGTTTTCGCCCGCAGTTAATCGTTTTCGCCATAGGGCGCTGCGGCGATGCCGGGTTCCGGGTCCGGGTGGCGGCCCGCGTGTTCGATCACAAATGCAAAGATGCGGCCGTTTTCACGCGCAAAGTCGGCAGCGTCCGAACACACGGTTTCAATTTTTGCGGCGTCTTCTTCCAGCACCGGGTCGCCGGAATGCAGGCGGTACAGCCACAACACCACGCCCGTCTTGTGGTCCAGGACCGTGTCGCACAGGCAGTCGTACAGCGCATCCAGGTTGCCGCCGAAGTACTCGGGGAAATCCACCGCCTTGACGATGGCGCGAAGCACCGCTGAACGACTGCGGGCGGGGTCACAGTTGGCAACGAACAAGGACAGGCCAAGCTCGTGCGAGGCGTCCACGACGGCCTTCTTGTCCAGCCCCTCATGAGGCAGCGCTCCCCCGCGCAGAAGCTGCTTCTGCAACGTAGATTGGCCATTGCGCGTCATGCCTGAGCCTCCTTGAAAAAGGCGATCACTTCTTCGTTACGCTGCATCGTATCGGCATAACCCAGTTCGATCAATCGCTTGGTGTAGCTGGATTCGAATAGCAGATACGACATCAGCGCACCGCCGCCAGGACGGCCTGGGTCGGACGATACACCGAGTACGCGGAAAAGAGCACGGGCTTGCGCGGGCATGTCCTGCAAGTGCTCAAGCGCCATCGTGTCCAGCGACTGGCTGGGGGTGATGGTCAGCACCTGGATGCGGCGCACGTTGATCTGCGCGCCCTCCGGCGTCGCGTGGTCCATCAGGTAGTTGATGCGTTCCAGGCGCTCGACGTCCACCGACAGGCCGTCCAGGAAAATGCTGGACAGCGCATGCCCGCCCACCTGGGCCAGCGACGGATAAGGCGGAGAATCTTCCCGGTTCTCGGGATGGGTGTCATCCCGAAACCCCGTGCCGATCACCAGCACGCGATGGGCGCCCAGGTGTATGGCGGGGCTGATCGGCGCCAGTTGCCGCATGGACCCGTCGCCACACCATTCGCCCTTGCCGTGCACCGGCACCTGGCGCGCGGGAAACACGAACGGGATGGACGACGAGGCCATCAGATGGTCGATGCCGATAGGCGTGGGTATGGCCAGCCGCAAGTAGCGATGCCAGGGCTCAATGGGCGTATGCGCCTGGTAGAACGTAAGGTGCTCGCCGCTGGTATAGCCCGACGCCGTGATCGCCAGCGCCGACAGCGACCCGCGCTCGAGGTTGCCGCGCAGGTGGTCGAAGTTCAGCACGCGGCCCAGCAGCGCCTCCATGGGGCTGTTGTCCAGCAGCGACTGCGGCCGCTTGCGCGTCAGGCCTGAATACATCCAGCCCAGCGCCAGCAACCCCAGCCAACGCACGCCCGTGCGAATCAGGCCGGGCGCGTCGGCGCGGTAAATCATGTCGGTGTTCAGTGACGACCACAAGCGGCGGATACGGCGCACACCCAGGTGCGGGCGGTCGGCGCGGCACGCCAGCGCGGCGGCGTTGATGGCCCCCGCCGAGGTGCCGCAGATGATGTCGAAGGGATTCTGAAAGCGCGAATGCCAGTCGGGGTCCAGCAAGTCCATGATGGCGCTTAGCACGCCCACCTGGTACGCGGCCCGCGCGCCCCCACCCGTCAGGACCAGACCGGTCGGCGTGCGTGGGCACGCCGGACCGGCGGGACTGACTTCAACGTGGCGTGTTGACATCGACCACAGTCATCGCGGTCATGTTCACAATGCGGCGCACGGTCGAGCTTGAGGTCAGGATGTGCACCGGCGCGTTGCAGCCCAGCAGGAACGGGCCAACCGCCACGTTGCCGCCCGCGGCCGTCTTGAGCAGGTTGTAGGCGATGTTGCCGGAATCCACGTTCGGGCACACCAGCAGGTTGGCCTCGCCTTTGAGCGTGGACGACGGCAGGATGCGCATGCGCAGCGCTTCGTCCAGCGCGCAATCGCCGTGCATTTCGCCGTCGATTTCAAGCTCGGGCTCTTTTTCGCGCACGATTTCAAGCGCGCGACGCATCTTGGCGCCCGACGCGGAACTGCCCGATCCGAAATTCGATCGCGACAGCAGCGCCACCTTGGGCGCCAGGTACATACGGCGCATTTCGTTGGCGGCCGCGATAGTGAATTCGGCGATCTGCTCGGCGGTAGGTTCGTCGTTGACGTGCGTGTCCACCAACACCACCGTGCGCTCGTTGAGCAGCAGGATGTTCATCGCGGCATACACGTTATGGCCCGGGCGCCGGCCGATCACTTCGTCCACGAACCGCAGGTGATCGTGGTAGGCGCCCACCGAGCCGCAGACCATGCCGTCGGCATCGCCCAGGTGCACCATCATCGCGCCGATCAAGGTCATGCGGCGGCGCATTTCCACTCGCGCCATTTCCTTGGTGATGCCGCGCCGGCACATGCGTTCCCAGTACGTCGTCCAGTATTGATGGAAGCGTTCGTCGTATTCCGGGTTGGTCACTTCAACGTCTTCACCCAGGCGCAGGCGCAGGCCCAGCTTTTCGATACGGGTCAGCAGTACCGATGGGCGGCCCACCAGGATGGGGCGCGCCAGGCCTTCGTCAACCACGACCTGCACCGCGCGCAGCACGCGTTCGTCTTCGCCTTCCGCGAACACGATGCGCGCCGGGCCGCCTTCGCGCACGATGCGCTTGGCGGCCGAGAACAACGGCTTCATGAACGCGCCCGAGTGGTACACGAACTGCTGCAACTGTTCTTCGTAGGCTTCCAGGTCGGCCAGCGGGCGCGTGGCCACACCGCCTTCCATGGCGGCCTTGGCCACGGCCGGCGCGATGCGCACGATCAACCGCGGGTCGAACGGCTTGGGGATCAGGTATTCCGGGCCGAACGAGATGTCGAACGTGCCGTAGGCCGCGGCCACGACTTCGTTCTGTTCTTCCTGGGCCAGCTGGGCAATGGCGTAGACCGCCGCCTTTTCCATTTCACGCGTGATGGTGGTGGCGCCCACGTCCAGCGCGCCCCGGAAAATGTACGGGAAGCACAGAACGTTGTTGACCTGGTTCGGGTAGTCGGAACGGCCCGTGGCCATGACCACGTCGTCACGCACGCCATGCGCCACTTCCGGCAGGATTTCCGGCGTGGGATTGGCCAGCGCCAGGATCAGCGGGCGCGTGCCCATGGCCGCAACCATTTCGGGCTTGAGCACGCCGCCGGCGGACAGGCCCAGGAACACGTCGGCGTCCTGAATCACTTCAGCCAGCTTGCGGGCATCGGTCTTTTGCGCGAAACGCGCCTTGTCCGGGTCCATGAGTTCGACACGGCCTTCGTAGACCACGCCTTCAATGTCGGTGACCCAGATGTTCTCCAGCGGCAGGCCCAGGTCCACCATCAAATCCAGGCACGCCAGGGCAGCAGCGCCCGCGCCCGAGGTCACGACCTTGACCTTCTTGATGTCCTTGCCCACGACCTTCAAGCCGTTGATGAACGCGGCCGATACCGTAATGGCGGTGCCGTGCTGGTCGTCGTGGAACACGGGAATCTTCATGCGCTCGCGCAGCTTGCGCTCGACGGTGAAGCATTCCGGCGCCTTGATGTCTTCCAGGTTGATGCCGCCGAAGGTGGCCTCCAGCCCGGCAATGATCTCGACCAGCTTGTCCGGATCGGTTTCATTGATTTCGATGTCGAACACATCCAGGCCGGCAAACTTCTTGAACAGCACCGCCTTGCCTTCCATGACGGGCTTGGAGGCCAGCGCGCCGATGTTGCCCAGGCCCAGCACGGCCGTGCCGTTCGTGATCACGCCCACCAGGTTGCCGCGTGCGGTGTAGCGAAACACATTGGCCGGATCCGCCACGATTTCTTCACAGGCCGCCGCCACGCCGGGCGAATACGCCAACGCCAGATCGCGTTGGTTGGTCAGCTGCTTGGTCGGGGTGACCGAGATTTTTCCGGGGCGACCGTGCTCGTGATATTCAAGGGCGGCTTTGCGAAGGTTGGCATCCATAGGGGCGGCTACTGGCTATAAGTGAAACAGAGGGAGGAATTCTATTCCCATGGCGCGCGCCGCGATACGTCTGCGAAAGCGCTGGTGAAAGCTCGCCCACCGGACAGGGCAGGCGCCGAAATCTTACAGCAACCTGAACGTATTTCAGGTTTCATTGGGCAGGAATAAGGGAAATCGACCCGCGGGATCGAACAGCGTCTTGACGCGGGCGTCCAGCCGAAACGTCGCCAAGCCGGGGGTCGCCGGGGACGGCACATGGGCGCCCGGCTGCGGCTCGGGCTGGGGCTCGGGCTGGGGCTTGCTAGAGGGCGGCACATCAATCAGCGTGACGCCTTGCACCCAGGCCAGCGTACCGCCATGCCCCAACAGCAAATGCGCCAGGTTCACCGTGGCCGGCGCCTGCGGCTTCAGGGCGTCCAGCCGATAGCGGCCCAGCCAGTGATAGCCGTCGTTCGTTGCGAACGCGTCGCCGCCCGAGGCCAGCTGGAACAGCGCCGGCACCAGGGCCTGCACGGTGGCTGATCGCAGGGGCTGCACGTCGGCCTCGCCAAACGGCCCCAAGGTTTCCTCAACGCCGTCGGCCAGCATCACGTCCACCCCGAGCACGCCCGAGGCCGCGCAGCAACCCGCGGGCCACGGCGCCGGTGCGGCCAGCCATTCGGCCAAGGTCATGGCGTCAGGAAAACCGGCGAACTGCCGCAGCCCGGCCTGGGCCAGCGCGGCCATCGGCACGCCGGGCTGCGCGCGCCAGCGCGGGGTGTCGCCGGCCAGGCGCGCCAAGCCCGCCAACCGCGACGGGTCGATACGCAAACGCGGTGCGCTGCTCGCCGCGTAAGGCCCCGTTGCGCCCTCCAGCGCCATCACGACGCGATATTCGGCGCACAGCGCGCGGGCGTGCGCCACGTCGCCGTCACGCGCGGGCGTCAGAATGGCTTGCGCGCCACCCGGGCCGTTCTCGCCCAGATCAACAACCTGGCCTTGGCAAAGCAGCGTCAGCCGCTGCATGAAAGCGGCCCATGGCGTTTGCGCGGGCCGCCTGCCAAGCAGGAAAGCGCGCCGGGATGGCTGCATGACTACAATTCCTTTTTGCTTCAAAGACGCTTTTCGAGAATCCAATGCCCCGCCTTGCCGCTCGCACTCAAGACTTTCTGACATTCCAGGTAGTGGAACTATTCAAGCAGGCGCAGGCGCTACAGGCGGCGGGCCACGACATTATCAGCCTGGGCATCGGCGAACCGGACTTTACCGCGCCGCCCCAGGTGGTGGAAGCGCTGGAACGCGCCGCCCGCGCCGGGCTTAGCGGCTACGGCCCACCCGCCGGGCTGATGCCGCTACGCGAGGCCATTGCGCAGTTCTACCACGACAAGTTCGGCGCCAAGATCAATCCGGCGCGCGTTATTGTCACGGCCGGCGCATCCGGTGCACTGACGCTGGCGTGCGCGGCGCTGGTCAACCACGGCGGCGAAGTCCTGATGCCTGACCCGTCCTACCCGGCCAACAGCAACTTCGTGCTGGCGGCGGGCGGCGTGCCGCGCTTGATTCCCAGTTCCGCCGCCAAACGCTTCCAGCTGTCGGCCGACGACGTGGCCCGGCATTGGACGCCCGCGACGCAGGGCGTGCTGGTGGCGTCACCCAGCAACCCCACCGGCACATCCATCGCACACGCAGAACTGGCGCAACTGCTGGCGCAGGTTCGTGCGCGCGACGGCTTTGCCATCGTCGATGAAATCTACCTGGGATTGTCGTATGAAAACGCGCCGCGATCCGCGCTGACGCTGGACGATGACATCATCGTCATCAACAGTTTCTCGAAATTCTTCCACATGACCGGCTGGCGCCTGGGCTGGATGATCGTGCCGGAAGACATGGTGGCGCCCGTGGAAAAAATCGCCGCCAGCCTGGCGATCTGCGCGCCCACGCTGGCCCAGCACGCCGCGCTGGCATGCTTTACCGAACAGGCGATGAAAACCTTCGAGCACCGGCGTGAAGCGTTCAAGCAGCGGCGCGACTACCTGTTGCCCGAATTCGAACGCCTGGGCATCCACGTACCCGTCAAGCCAGACGGCGCGTTCTATATCTATGCCGACATCAGCAACCTGGGCATGGACAGCGCCACGTTTTCGCAGCAGCTGCTGCTGCAAGCCGGCGTGGCTGCCGTGCCGGGACTGGATTTCGGGCCGGCCCACGGCAAGCACACCATGCGCTTTTCCTACGCGACGGGGCTGGACCGCCTGGAGGAAGCCGTGGCCCGCATCGGCAAGCTGCTGCAACGCTGATCCGCCACTTGCCGCCGCAGCCGGCGGTCGTTGCGATACCGTCCCAATGAAAAAGCGCGCTCTGTAAAGAGCGCGCTTTGTCGTCCGGCAGGCTGGCCGGTATCGGGCGTACCGGGTGTCCGGTATCAGTCCCGCGCCAGGGCAATGCCCGATGCCAGGGCCAGGCGCCGGCGTTCCGCCTGGACCTTGGCGCCGTAGCCGTTGTCATCCGGCCCCGTGGAACCCACGTAGCAGGCCAGCCCGGCGTCGACCGAACCGCGGCGGTTGATACAGTCGCGCAGAATCGTCGCCCCGACGCCGATGTTGGCGGCCGGGTCCAGGGCGGTCTTGCCCACGGCGTCGAATTTGTCCTGGTGCACGCTGGTCATCACCTGCATCAGGCCTTGCGCGCCCACATGGCTTTCGGCCAGCGGGTTATAGCGCGACTCGATGGCGATGACCGCCAGCACCAGCAAGGGGTCCAGCTGCTTTTCGCGGCTGACCTTGTAGACGGTGTTCAACAGCGGGCCGGTAGCGTCATACGCCACCTTGTATTTGCGCGAGATATAGTTGCGCAACGCTTCCGCCTGCGGGCCGGTCGCCGACAAGGCGGGCTTCTTGGGCACTGGTGGCGCGACGCGCGCCGGCCCCAGCATGCCGGTGGCATTGCTGGCAGGAGCGGTTGGTACGGCCATGGCAATTGCCGACGCCGTGTCGGAACCCAGCTCGGAGCCGGTGTCGGGTTCGACGCCGGTTTGCATGGATGAAGGCGCTAGGGCGGTCAACAAGGCTTTGTGCACTTGCAATGCCTGGTCGCGCAAACCTGGCAGGGCAAATCCCATGCTTACCGTCACAATCACTGCAATGCCCAGATAGACTGAGCAAATACGCAAGGACTCGGCAAGATATTCGTGCACTCCTTGGGCCATATTCCTGAACAGGCTGGCCACTGACGCATCGGGCATGAAAACCTCCTGCGTGGAAAAAGAGGGAGTCAATGTTAACCTCTCTTTCGACCTCAAATGTAACCAAATCGCTGGGATCTGTAGTGAAATACCGCGACCTTAGAGACTTCCTCGCCCAACTTGAACGCATGGGCGACCTCAAACGCATTGCCGCGCCGGTGTCCACCCGGCTGGAAATGACCGAGATTTCCGACCGCGTGCTGCGCGCCGAAGGCCCGGCCCTGCTGTTTGAAAAAGCGCTGCACGACGGCCAACCGGCGCAGATGCCGGTGCTGACCAATCTGTTCGGCACGCCGTCCCGGGTGGCGCGCGGCATGGGCGCCGACAACGTCAGCGCACTGCGCGATATCGGCGAACTGCTGGCGTCGCTGCGCGAGCCCGAAGCCCCCAAGGGCCTGCGCGATGCGCTGGCCAAGGTGTCGATGCTGAAAGCGGCGCTGTGGGACATGAGCCCGAAAAACGTCAAGAGCCCGGCCTGCCAGGAAATTGTCTGGGAAGGCAAGGATGTGGACCTGACCCGCTTGCCGATCCAGACCTGCTGGCCCGGCGATGTGGCGCCCCTTCTGACCTGGGGCCTGGTCATCACGCGCGGCCCGAACGCCAAGCGGCAGAACCTGGGCATCTATCGCCAGCAGCTGCTGGGCCCGAACAAGCTCATCATGCGCTGGCTGTCGCATCGCGGCGGCGCGCTGGATTTCCGCGATCACGCGCTGGCCAACCCTGGCACGCCGTTCCCCATCGCCGTCGCACTGGGCGCCGACCCGGCCACCACGCTGGGCGCGGTCACCCCGGTGCCCGACAGCCTGTCCGAATACCAATTTGCCGGCCTGCTGCGCGGTTCGCGCACCGAAGTTGCCCAGGCGCTGGGCAGCAACCTGTCGGTGCCGGCGTGGGCCGAGATCGTGCTGGAAGGCCATCTGCTGCCCTCTTCCGACCCGCGCGCCGTCAAGCCCGTGGTGCCGGACGGCGTCAACCCGCCGCCCAACAGCGACTACGAGATGGCGCTGGAAGGGCCGTACGGCGACCACACCGGTTACTACAACGAGCAGGACTGGTTTCCGGTGTTCACCGTCGAACGCATCACGATGCGGCGCAACCCCATTTACCATTCCACCTACACCGGCAAGCCGCCCGACGAGCCCGCCGTGCTGGGCGTGGCGCTTAACGAAGTGTTCGTGCCGCTGCTGCGCCGCCAGTTGCCGGAAATCGTCGACTTCTATCTTCCGCCGGAAGGGTGCAGCTATCGGCTGGCGGTGGTGTCGATCCGCAAGCAATACGCGGGGCACGCCAAGCGCGTCATGTTCGGGCTGTGGAGCATTCTGCGCCAGTTCATGTACACCAAGTTCATCGTGGTGGTGGACGAAGACATCAACCCGCGCGACTGGAAGGAAGTAGTCTGGGCGATGACGACGCGCATGGACCCCGTGCGCGATACGCTGCTGGTCGAAAACACCCCCATCGACTATCTGGACTTCGCCTCGCCGGTCTCGGGGCTGGGCGGCAAGATGGGCTTGGACGCCACCAACAAATGGCCCGGCGAAACCCAACGCGAATGGGGCACGCCCATCACGATGGATGCCGACGTCAAGAAACGTGTGGACGATATCTGGAGTCAGCTGGGCCTGTAGTTGTGGCTGTGGCGTGCAGCCCGTGGCCGCACGGTCAGGCTTTGGTACTGACCAAAAAAAACCCCGCAATGCAGAGGCATCGCGGGGTTTTTTGTGGCGCTTTTTTATGGCGCAAGCCGCAGCAAGGTTGAACGCGTTATTCGTCGTCCTGGCGCGAGCTTTGCCACATCTTGAACAGCTGCCAGCCGACCAATGCGCCGCCCGCGATCTTGAGCAGCTTGAAGCGCTTGCCGCCGCGCATCAGCAAGGTCGACACGGACGAGGTGACGACCGGATAACGACGCGCCAGCGTGATGGCCTGCAAGGCCCAGCGCGACGCCCCGCCCGCAGCCAGCCGGGGCAAAAGCCCCCGGATGATCGCGGCGGGTTCCAGCCGATGGCCGGTCGTCACGATGTCATGCACCAGCGATTCGCGTTCGATGGCGGCGCGGGCGCGCAGCAATTCGATGCGCACGGCGCGGTCCACGGTGGGAGACCTTTTCGACATGGTTCAGTCCTCCTCGCGTCGGCGCGCCGGGGGCTCGTCGTCTTGCGCGTCGCGGACCCGTTCAAGCAGTTCCGCGTCGCGGCTCAGCTCGTCAAGGGTGGCCGCAAAGGGCACCGCGCCATAGACCAGGCCATGGCGCACGACCAGCAACAACGCAATGCCCACAATGCCGTAGAACGCCGCCAGCAGGCCCAAGGCCATGTAGCGGTCTTCGGTGGGCCAGAACAGCACCGCCACCGTTACCGTGAACACCAGCACCGCAAGCGTCAAAAAGAGCAACGCCGCGAAGGCCATGCCCAGCAGCTTGAGCAGGCGCGCCTTTTCGTCGGCGGCTTCCAGCGCAAGCAGCTCCAGGCGGGTGCGCAACAGCCCGACCAGGCTGGACGCGACGCCGAAAACAGATTTTCGTAGACCCATGTTGTCAGGAACGGCGGCCGGGCAGCGCCGGCATGCCGACGTTGCCCGCCCGATCGTTCAAACCAATCAGCGGCGGCTGATCAGCAAGCCGAGCAGCAGGCCGGTCACGCCTGCGATGCCGATGGCTTGCCAGGGGTTGTCATGCACGTAGTCGTCGGTGGCGCGAGCGGCTTTGCGGCCACGTTCGAGCACGGCGTCTTGCGCTTCATAAAGGGCTTCGCGGGTGCGCTTGAGCGAGGTCATGGCGCGGTCGCGCAATTCGTTGGCCTTTTCGCCCGTGGTGCCGGCCGCTTCGCGCAGCAGGTTTTCGGCGTCATTCAGGCTGGTCTTGACACTGTCGATCAGTTTTTCTTTTGCGACTTCTTCGGATTTTCTCGTGGCCATTTTTTTGAGCTCCTGTTGTGTGTCTATGACAAAAATATAATACCAGCCGCCCTGCCCGCAGCAAGACGTGCTTGATACCGTGTGCTACTTGATCTGCGTAATTTCAACCGCTGATTTCACGCCTGATTGATCTATGTCTTGCTTCATCACCAGGTTCACCGCCGGGCAATACCAATCGGTGACCGTCGTGTTCATGCCGGGTATCGGAATGGTCAGGCCCTGGAACGTGGCCATGGTGGGGTCGGAGTTGCGCGTGTAAGTGACCGGGTGGCAGGACTGGTTGCCCAACGCCGTGTTCAACGACGTTTTCTGGCCCACGCTTTTCTCGCCGATGCGCACCGTGGTGCTGGGCTGGCCCCCGACCGGCGCTTCTTTGCCGATCTTCAAGCGGAACGACGAGCCGGGCAGCTTTTGCCCGGCGTTCAGTTTGCCGTCGTAGGCGAACAAGCCCAGCATGCGCAGGTCGAACTGGCCCTCGGAAGGCTTGGGGGCTTCGCCCGCCGAGGCATAGCGCAGGAAGGTGGCCTGCCCGCCCTTGACCGTCATCAGGTAATCCAGCTTGGACTTGCCCGGCGGCAGGCCCGCGTAGCCAAACGTGGCCACGCCTTGCACGCGCGCCCGGCAGTTATCGCCATTGCTTTTGGTAACTTCGGTGAAGGTCAGGTCCGCGCCCAGGGACAGGTTGCCCGAGCCGGTCAACTGCACCGCGCCACCGTCATGCATGAACTGGGCGTCGCAAACGCCCGCCTGCACCGACGCCGAGGCGCCCACCGCGCCCATGCACAACACCAAGGATGCGATTTTTTGCATCGTCAATTACCACTCCAGAATTCGGGACTTGCCACCCACGGCTGGCGGCGGCTGGCTTGATACTACACCGGTTGCCGTGCCCGACATATGTCCACTCGTGTCGGCTAATCGCTGCCCGCCAAATAAATTCTGGATATATGAATTCAAGAAATCAAAAGTTGTGGGGATGAAGGCCCGTCCCTATGATCGGGGGATATTTTGCCGGGTACGCCCGAGGCGGGCACACGATGAAGCTTTTCCCGATTTTTGCTGACCTGAAGGGTCGGCGGGTGCTGGTGGTGGGTGGCGGCGCGGTAGCCGAACGCAAAACGCTGGCACTGCTGGAAGCCTCCGCCCAAGTGGTGGTGGGCGCGCCGGAACTGACGCAGGCATTGACCGAACTGGTGGCCCAGGGCCGCGTTGAGCATTTGCCGGGCCGCTTTGACGCCGCCTGGCTGGAGGACATCTGGCTGGTAGTGGCCGCCACTGACGACCGCGCCGCCAACGCCGCCGTGTCCGAGGCGGCCGGCGCGCGCCGCATCTTTACGAATGTGGTGGACGACCCGGAGCTGTCCTCGTTCCAGGTGCCGTCCATCGTTGACCGCTCGCCCGTCATCGTCGCCATTTCGTCGTCTGGCGTCGCGCCCGTGCTGGCGCGCCGCGTGCGCGAGCGCATTGAATCCCTGTTTGACCACACGTTGGGCCAGCTGGCCGCGTTGGCCGCAACCTATCGCAAGCGTATCCGCGCCAGCCATCCCGACCTGGGCGCGCGCCGCCGCTTCTATGACTGGCTGCTGGACGGCCCCGTGGCCGGCCTGCTGCGCCAGCAACAACCGGCCCAGGCCGAAGCCGCGCTAAGCCAGGCGCTGGACAAACCGCTTGCGCCCGCTGAAGGCAGCGTCGTGCTGGTGGGTGCCGGCCCCGGCGACCCCGGGCTGCTGACATTGAAAGCGCTACGCGCGCTGAACGAAGCCGACGTCATCCTCTACGACCGCTTGGTCAGCAACGACGTCATGTCGCTGGCCCGCCGCGACGCCGACCGCATTTGCGTGGGCAAGCTGCCCGGCGAAAACCATCACGCTACCCAGGCTCGCATTCACGCCCTGCTGGTCGAGCACGCGCAAGCAGGCAAGCGCGTGGTGCGGCTGAAAGGGGGCGACGCCTTTATTTTTGGCCGGGGCGGCGAAGAACTGGAACATCTGCGCGCGCATGGCGTGCGCTTTGAAGTGGTGCCCGGCATTACGGCGGCGCTGGCCTGTGCGGCCTATGCCGGCATTCCGCTGACGCATCGTGAGCACGCGCAATCGGTGCGGCTGATCACGGCGCATTGCCGCGAAGACGAAGACAACCTGGACTGGCCCGCGCTGGCGCGTGAAAAGCAGACCTTGGCTTTCTATATGGGCGTGGGGCAGCTGGAACTCTTGACCCGGCGCCTGCTGGGCCATGGCCGCGCAGCCGACACGCCGTTCGCGTTGATCGAAAACGGCAGCCGGCCGGAACAGCGGGTGCTGTCGGGCAAGCTGCAAGCGCTGCCCGAACTCGCGGCCGAACATGGCATCCGGTCCCCCGCCCTGTTGATCGTGGGCGAGGTGGCCGGGCTGGCACCAAAGCTGCGGTGGTTCGGCCAACACATCGACGGGGAAGCGGTCCGCGCACCTGGCGCGTGAGCTGCGTCGCGCAGGCCCCGGCTGCCGGATCGGCAGCCGTCCGAGGCGCTAGCTAGCCGGATCACTAGCTAGCCGGTTCACTAGCTAGCCGGTTCACTAGCTAGCCGGATCCCCAGACGGCCCGGCCGACAGACAGTCGCCCGCCGGGCTCCCCCCGTCAGACCGTCTTCTGGGTCGTACCGAAGATGCGGTCGCCCGCGTCACCCAGGCCGGGCATGATGTAGCCGTGTTCGTTCAGGCCGTCATCGATGGACGCCGTATAGATATGCACGTCGGGGTGCTTGGACAGCACGGCGTCGATGCCCACGGGCGCGGCCACCAGCACCAAGGCGCGGATTTCCTTGCAGCCGGCGCGCTTGAGCAAATCAATAGCGGCGACCATCGAACCGCCAGTTGCCAGCATCGGGTCGACAATCAGCGCCAGGCGCTGGTCCAGCTCGCCGACCAGGCGTTCCAGGTAGGTATGGGCTTCCAACGTCTCTTCGTTACGGGCCACGCCCACCACGCTGACCTTGGCGCCGGGAATCAGGCTGAGCACGCCGTCCAGCATGCCGATGCCGGCGCGCAGGATCGGCACCACGGTGACCTTCTTGCCGGCGATCTTCTCAACCTGGACCTGTCCACACCAGCCCTCGACGGTGGCGGGCGCCAGCGGCAGGTCCTTGGACGCTTCGTACGTCAGCAGCGCGCCCACTTCCTGCGACAACTCTCGAAAGCTCTTGGTGCTGAGGTCGGCGCGACGCATGATCCCGAGCTTATGGCGGATCAGCGGGTGGCGGATTTCGTGCACGGGCATGTGCGTAATTCTCCAGAATATTGAAATACAGGGTTTGTCGCCTCAGGCGGCCGTTCGCATGCCGCAACTGAGGATCGTAATCGGTTTAAAGCCCTTGGGGGGCAGCAAGCGCACATCGTGCGCGCCGCGTGGGGGCCACCTTCATTGATCGGCCAGCCATGCGATCAGGGCGTCGTCGAAAGCCCGGACGGCACCCGCCTGTTCGTGGTTCACGATGCTGACAACCACGTAGCGCTTGCCACTGGCTCCCAGCACGTAGCCGGCAATGGACCGCACGTCGCGCAGCGAGCCGGTCTTCAGGTGCGCCATGCCCTGCGTGCCATCGCCCTTCAGGCGGCGGCGCACCGTGCCATCCACCCCGGCAATGGCAAAGGACGAAATGTACTCGGGCATGACCGGCGAATTCCACGCCACGGTCAACATCGAGGCCAGGCTGTCGGCCGACACCCGGGCCTCGCGCGACAGGCCCGCACCGTTGTCGATGACCAGTTCGGGCATGTCCAGGCCCTGCTTGACCAGGGCGCCCTTGGCCGCCGCCTCGCTGCTGGTCACCGTGGCCGGCCGCCGGCCGCGCTCGGCGCCCAGCGTCAGCAGCAGCGTGCGCGCCATGACGTTGTTGCTGCGCTTGTTGATCTGGCGGATGACCTCGGACAAGGTCGGAGATTCATGCGAGGCCAGCACCACGGCGTCCGCCGGCACCATGCCCGATTTGACCTGCCCCTTGAACGTGCCGCCCAGCTCTTTCCACAACATGCGGAAGATTTCGGTGGCGTAATCCGGCTGCGACAGCGCCAGCCGATACAGGCTGAATTCGCCGCAAGACCCGGCCACCTTGCCGCCCACGCGGATCGTCACGCCCTGCTGGGTAATGAGGGGTTCCGTCGTCACGACCGGGGGGCCGGGACAGCGGATGTCGCTCCATTGCACGCTGCCTTCAATCTTCAGACCGGGCAAGGGCGGGTCGATCAGCGGCACCCATTTCTGAGCCACGGGGTCGGGCGTGAACAACAGGCGCAGCGCGCCAAAACCCACCATCAGCGCATCGGGGCTGGCGTTGTAGGCGCGGTCCGGGGCGCCGTCGAAAGCGCCCGGGTCCGTGGCGACCTGGCCGAAAATGCTGC
The DNA here is from genome assembly GCF_059760425.1 of Achromobacter sp. RT286_PF. Classification (NCBI taxonomy): domain Bacteria; kingdom Pseudomonadati; phylum Pseudomonadota; class Betaproteobacteria; order Burkholderiales; family Alcaligenaceae; genus Achromobacter; species Achromobacter sp. RT286_PF. The sequence continues at coordinate 20,841 of NZ_JCBAMR010000029.1, read as the reverse complement.
GGTCGATGACCAGGTCATTGATCTGCTTGACGCCGCGCAGACGCAGTTCGCGCAGCAGCGCCCACAGGTCCTGCATCAGAAACTGAGGGTCGCCGCCGGCCCGCAGGTACAGGGGGCCGGCCAGGACGCCGCGGGCGTCGGGCCGGGCGCCGGGCGCCGTCATGAATTCGGTGCGCCAGACGTAATTCGGGCCCAGCTCGGACAACGCGGCCCACGTCGTGACCAGTTTCATCACCGACGCCGGGTTGCGCGGTTCTTTCGCGTTCAGCGCGATCAGCCGCTGCCCGCCCAGCTCTTGCACCACCAGCGACAGCGAACTGTCGGGCAACTTGCTGGCCTTCCAGGCATTCACGACGTTGGGCGGCAGGCCCTGGACCTGCGCGCAGGCGCTGCCGGCCGACAGGGCCACCAGCGCGCCGGCCAGCCACCGCTTCAGCCCGCCCCACCGCTTCATCGCTTGTCCCGTCATGCCTTGTCCACCGGTTGCTATTGCTCTCAAGACCGAGAGCATACAAAACCTGGGACGGTTGCGGGCGGCGGGCAGATCCGACCCTGATAACCTTCGCCTTTACAATAGCCGGTTGCCCCGAGCTTGCCCGGCCGCCGCTATCAGCGTTTACCGGGCCGCCCCTCCTGACAGACAGATACCCGCAGATACCCGCGTGACCCAGTCCCTGACCGTTTCCGACTTCAATTACGAGCTGCCGCCAGAACTTATCGCGCAGACGCCCGCCGCCCAGCGCACGGGCAGCCGCCTGCTGCATCTGGACGCAGCCAGCCAGCTGCACGACCGTCAGTTCGCCGACCTGGTCAACCTGTTGCGGCCGAACGACCTGCTGGTGTTCAACGACACTCGCGTCATCAAGGCGCGGCTGGCTGGCCACAAGATCACCGGCGGCAAGATCGAAGTGCTGGTCGAACGCATCACCGAGTCCGACCGCGTGCTGGCCCATGTGCGCGCCAGCAAATCGCCGGGGCCGGGCATGGTGCTGCGCCTGGCCGATGCCTTCGACGCCACCGTGCTGGGCCGCGAAGGCGAGCTTTTCGACATCCGCTTTCCCGGCCCGGTCCTGGACCTGCTGGACGCGCACGGCGCCACGCCGCTGCCGCCCTACATCACGCACGCGGCCGACGCGGGCGACGACGATCGCTACCAGACCGTCTACGCCCGCGAGCCCGGCGCGGTGGCCGCCCCCACGGCCGGCCTGCACTTTGACCAGCCCACGCTGGACCGACTGGCCGACCTGGGCATCGCGCGCGCTTTTGTCACGCTGCACGTGGGCGCGGGCACCTTCCAGCCGGTGCGGGTCGACAACCTGGCCGACCACATCATGCACGCCGAATGGTTCACGGTGCCGCAAGCCACGGTGGACGCCATCGCCGCCACCCGCGCCAAGGGCGGCCGCGTGATCGCCGTGGGCACCACCAGCGTGCGCGCGCTGGAATCGGCGGCAGCGCAAACCGAAGGGCGCACGGCCCCCGGCCTGCCGCTGGCCGCCGCCCAGGGCGACACCCGCCTTTTCATCACCCCCGGCTACCGGTACCGCGTCGTGGACGCCCTGGTCACCAACTTTCACCTTCCCCAGTCGACCCTGCTGATGCTGGTGTCGGCGCTGGCCGGCGTCGAGCCGATCCGCCGCGCCTACGCCCATGCGGTGGCCCAGCGCTACCGCTTCTTCAGCTATGGCGACGCCATGTTTATCGAGTCCCCCGCCCCATGACCGGTCTGAACTTTGAACTGCTAGCCACCGACGGCGGCGCCCGCCGCGGCCGGATCACGCTGAACCATGGCGTGGTCGAGACGCCCATCTTCATGCCCGTGGGCACCTATGGCAGCGTCAAGGCCATGATGCCGCACGAGCTTAAAGAGATCGGCTCGCAGATCGTGCTGGGCAACACGTTTCACCTGTGGCTGCGTCCGGGCACGGACATCATGGAAAAGCACGGCGGCCTGCACGGCTTCATGCAATGGGACAAGCCCATCCTGACCGACTCGGGCGGCTTCCAGGTGTTCAGCCTGCAAGGCATGCGCAAGATCACCGAGGAAGGCGTGAAGTTTGCGTCGCCCATCGACGGCGCGCGGCTGTTCCTGACGCCCGAAGAATCGATGCGTATCCAGCGTTCGCTCAATTCCGACATCGTGATGGTGTTCGACGAATGCACGCCGTACGAAATCGACGGCCGCCCCGCCACGGTCGAGGAAGCCGCCCGGTCCATGCGCATGTCGCTGCGCTGGGCGCGCCGCTCGCGTGACGAATTCGACCGCCTGGGCAACCCCAACGCGCTGTTCGGCATCGTGCAGGGCGGCATGTACGAATCGCTGCGCGACGAATCGCTGGCCGGCCTGCAAGACATCGGTTTTCACGGTTACGCCATCGGCGGCCTGTCGGTGGGCGAGCCCAAAGAAGACATGATGCGCATCCTGGCGCACGTCACCCCCAAGCTGCCGGCCCAGGCGCCGCGCTACCTGATGGGCGTGGGCACGCCGGAAGACCTGGTCGAAGGCGTCAGCCGCGGCGTGGACATGTTCGATTGCGTCATGCCCACCCGCAACGCGCGCAACGGCTGGCTGTTCACGCGCTTTGGCGACGTCAAGATCCGCAACGCCAAGTACCGCGACGACACCCGCCCGCTGGACCCCAGCTGCGGCTGCCACACCTGCGGCAACTTCTCGCGCGCCTACCTGCACCACCTGCAACGGGCCAACGAGATCACCGGCGCGCGCCTGAACACGCTGCACAACCTGCATTTCTACCTGACGATCATGCAGGAAATGCGCGAAGCCATCGGGCAAGGACGCTTTGACGCCTGGCGCGCGCAGTTCGCCGCCGACCGGGCGCGCGGCATCGAATAACCGGGCCTTTTTCCAGGGGGGGTCTTTTTTATCGGGATTCCGTCCCCATAGATTGGGATCCATCCCTAGTGAAAGGCCGGCAATAACATAGATACAATAGTCGGCTTGCCCTATCCATGGCTCGCGCGGGGATGGGCGCATAACAACACAGCTAAGGGGTTTGGCAATGACCCACGGTTACATAGAGAACCCGGGCATGGCTGGCCGTAGCAACAAACAACCCACACAGACTTAAACGCAGGAGAATTCAATGTCCGTTATCGATACCGCAAGCCTCGTCGTGGCACAAGCCGCCGCCCCTGAAGGTAATGCGTTGATGGGCATGTTGCCCATCGTCCTGATGTTCGTGATCCTCTACTTCCTGATGATCCGCCCGCAGATGAAGCGTCAGAAGGAACACCGCAACCTGATCGCCGCCCTGGCCAAGGGCGACGAAGTGGTCACGGCCGGCGGCATGCTGGGCAAGGTCACCAAGGTCAACGACAGCTACGTGACCGTTGAAGTGTCCGAACTGGCCGACAAGCCCGTTGAAGTCATCATGCAGAAGTCGTCGGTTTCGACGGTGCTTCCTAAAGGAACCATCAAGGCCCTTTAAGCGTCTAATAGGAGCCCCGTCGGGCTCTTATTACGTTTGACGGGACCCACCGCCGCCCGCCGCGTTCATCGCCCGGGCGGCCCTTTTATCACCCTGACATGAAGTAGCCGGCAATGAACCGCTATCCCCTCTGGAAGTACATTACGGTCCTGATCGCGGTCATCATTGGCCTCTTGTACACGCTTCCGAATTTCTACGGCGAGTCGCCCGCGGTCCAGGTTTCCAGCGCCAAGGCCACCATCAAGGTGGACGCGGCGATGTTGAACCGGGTCGATCAAATCCTGACCGACGCCAAGATTCCGAACGAAGGCGTCTTCTACGAACAAAACGGCACGCTCGGCACCGTGCGCGCCCGTTTCCCCTCGACCGACCTGCAATTGCAGGCGCGCGACCTGCTCGACAAAACCCTGAACACCGTTGCCGGCGACCCGCACTACACCGTGGCGCTGAACCTGCTGCCCGCCTCGCCCGCCTGGATGCGCGCGATGGGCTGGTTCGCCCCCAAGCCCATGTACCTGGGCCTGGACTTGCGCGGTGGCGTGCACTTCCTGCTGCAAGTGGACATGCAAGGCGCGCTGACCGCCCGCTACGACTCCCTGGCCGCCGATGTGCGTTCCGTGCTGCGTGACCAAAAGGTCAACGTGGCCGGCGTCGAGCGCTCGGGCATGGGCGTTGCCGCCACGTTCGCCAACACCGACGACCGTGACCGCGCCATCGCCACCCTGCGCACCCGCCTGCCCGACCTGGAATTCACGGAACGCGAAGAAGGCGGCAAGCAAGTGCTGCTGGGCGCCCTGAACCCGGCCGCCGTCCAGCGCGTGCAGGATTCCGCGCTAAAGCAGAACATCAACACCCTGCACAACCGCATCAACGAACTGGGCGTGGCCGAACCGGTCATCCAGCAACAAGGCGCGGACCGCATCGTGGTGCAACTGCCTGGCGTGCAGGACGTGGCCAAGGCCAAGGAACTGCTGGGCCGCACCGCCACGCTGGAAATCCGCATGGTCGACGACACCCCCACCGCGCAAGCCGCGCTGCTGGGTGGCACCGTTCCCTTTGGCCTGGAACGCTACAACGACCGCGACGGCCGTCCGATCCTGGTTCGCCGCCAGGTCGTGCTGACGGGTGAAAACCTGCAAGACGCGCAGCCGGGCCGTGATTCGCAAACCCAGCAAGCCGCCGTCCACCTGACGCTGGATTCCAAGGGCGCGCGCATCTTCCGCGACGTCACGCGCGACAACATCGGCAAGCGCATGGCCATCCTGCTGTTTGAAAACGGCAAGGGCGAAGTGGTCACGGCGCCGGTCATCCGCAGCGAAATCGCGGGCGGCCAGGTGCAGATCTCGGGCAGCATGAGCTCCGAAGAAGCCGCCGACACCGCCCTGCTGCTGCGCGCCGGCGCGCTGGCCGCACCGATGTCGATCATCGAAGAACGCACCATCGGCCCGAGCCTGGGCGCCGACAACATCTCGAAGGGCTTCCATTCGACGCTGTACGGTTTCCTGGCCATCGCCGTCTTCATCATCCTGTACTACCACCTGTTCGGTGTGTTCTCCACGGTGGGCCTGACGCTGAACGTGCTGCTGCTTCTGGCGCTGCTGTCCATGCTGCAAGCCACGCTGACCTTGCCGGGTATTGCCGCTATTGCGCTGACGCTGGGCATGGCCATTGACTCGAACGTGCTGATCAACGAGCGGATACGGGAAGAACTGCGCGCCGGGGCAACCCCGCAGCAGGCCATCCACCAAGGTTTCGAACGCGCCTGGGGCACGATTCTTGACTCGAACCTCACGACGCTCATCGTCGGCCTGGCGCTGCTGGCCTTCGGTTCGGGCCCGATCCGGGGCTTCGCGGTGGTGCACTGCCTGGGCATCCTGACGTCGATGTTCTCGTCGGTGGTGGGCGTGCGCGCCCTGGCCAATCTGTACTACGGCCGCAAGAAGAAGCTCTCTTCGATCTCCATCGGCGAGATCTGGAAACCGAAGGCAAACTGACAATAAGGCGGACGGCCCACAGCCGTCCGCCATAAAAAGAACCGAAGGCGAAAAATGGAATTTTTCCGTATTCACCGCACCATCCCGTTCATGCGCCATGCATTGGTGCTGAACATCATCAGCCTCGTCACGTTCGCGCTGGCGATCTTCTTCATCGTCACGCGCGGCTTTCACCTGTCGATCGAGTTCACCGGCGGCACGGTCATGGAAGTCAACTACGCCCAGACGGCGCAGTTGGAAAACGTGCGCGGCGTGGTGTCCAAGCTGGGCTATTCCGACTTCCAGGTGCAGAACTTCGGCACCTCGCGCGACGTCATGATCCGCCTGCCGCTGCAGGAAGGCCAAACGTCGGCCACGCAAAGCGGAAGCGTGCTGGCCGCGCTGAAGACGGCCGATTCCAGCGTTGAACTGCGCCGCGTGGAATTCGTCGGGCCGCAGGTGGGCCAGGAACTGCTGCACAACGGCTTGATGGCCCTGCTTGTCGTGGTCATCGGCATCATGGTGTACCTGGGCTTTCGCTTCGAATGGAAATTCGCCGTCGCCGGCGTGATCGCCAACCTGCACGACGTGGTGATCATCCTGGGCTTCTTCGCGTTCTTCCAATGGGAGTTCTCGCTGGCGGTGCTGGCGGGGGTGCTGGCCGTGCTGGGTTACTCCGTGAACGAATCGGTCGTCATCATGGACCGTATCCGCGAGAACTTCCGCAAGTACCGCAAGGCAGACGTCACCGAAGTCATCAACAGCGCCATCACCCAGACCATTTCGCGAACCATCATCACCCACGGTTCGACGCAGATGATGGTGCTGGCCATGCTGTTCTTCGGCGGCCCCAGCCTGCACTACTTCGCCATGGCGCTGACCATCGGCATCTGGTTCGGCATCTATTCGTCGGTGTTCGTCGCCGCCGCGCTGGCCATGTGGATGGGCGTCAAGCGCGAAGACCTGATCAAGCCGGTCAAGAAGGAAGGCGAAGAAGGCGAAGTCGCCTGATTCCTGCCCGCTGACCCCCCATCCCGATCCCGGTCCCGATCCCGGTCGGGCTGCAAACAAAAACCCGTCGCATGCGCGACGGGTTTTTGCTTTTGGGGCGGCGTGCAAGGCACGTCGACCATCCGCGGTCGCTACGACTAGCCGCGTTGGCCCCAAGTGCTTGCCTTCGCCGTTCTCGCCGCGGGGCGTATTGACGGTTATATCCGAACAGATATATTCATGCGGGTACGAATCCGCCGGCATTCGCTACCATAGGTCCCCATGAAACTCACCATTGATCATCTCGTCATCGCCGCGGCGGACCTTGCCAGCGGTACGGAATATGTCGCCGGGCTGCTGGGCAGCGCGCCACAAGGCGGCGGCGCGCATCCGCGCATGGGCACCCACAACCGCGTGCTGGGCATGGCGGGCGGCATGTATCTGGAGGTCATCGCCATTGACCCGGACGCGCCCGCACCCGAGCGGCCGCGCTGGTTCGGGCTGGACCAGGGCGACATGCGCGCGCGCTTGCAACAGGGCCCTTTCCTGGCGCATTGGGCCGCGCGCGTTCAAGCGCCGCTGGACCTGACGCGCATGCAGGCCGAACACCCCGAACGTATCGCCCCCGTCATCCCCATGACGCGCGGCGATCTGCGCTGGCGCTTGACGGTGCCGGACGACGGCAGCCTGCCGGCGTGGCGCGAAGCGGGGCACGCGGCCGGCGACGGCTTGCTGCCTACGCTGATCCAATGGGATGTGGACGCCTACCCTGGCGTCAGCCTGCCGCCGCAGCCGTTGACGCTGGTGCGCCTGACGGGATGCCACCCGCAGGCCGGCCTGCTGCGCCAGGGGCTGACCTGGATGGGTGCGGACACCCTGATCGACCTGGAACAAACCGACGGGCAGCCGCGCCTGACCGCGCTGATCGACACGCCGCAAGGGCAGAAGACCCTGGCTTAACCGCCCGCACATCGCATTCAAACCGGAGACCCCGCATGACAGCCACAGCCACAGCCACAGCCACAGCCACAGCCACAGCCACAGCCACAGCCACCCGCAAACGTTTCGACGACGAACCCTATCTGGACCAATGCCAGGCCACCATCACAGCCGTCAGCCCCGAAGGCGTCGAGCTGGACGAGACCGTTTGCTATGCGCGTAGCGGCGGGCAGGCGGGGGACAGCGGCACGCTGACGCTGACGGACGGACGCGTGCTGACGTTGGCGGACACGGTCTACGCGGACGACCGCCAGCGCATCCTGCACGTGCTAAGCCTGGCCGACGGCGACACGCCCCCGCAAGTGGGCGACCGCGTCACCGTGGCCATCGACTGGCCGCGCCGCCATCGCCTGATGCGGCTGCACACCTGTCTGCACCTGCTGGGCGCGCTGGTGCCCGCCCCCGTGACCGGATGCAGCATCTCGGCCGACTCCGCCCGCATCGATTTCGACCTGCCCGAATCCACCCTGGAAAAGGCCGAGCTGACCGAGCGCCTGAATGCGCTGATCAACCGTGGCCTGGACGTCACCGTCACCGGCATCACCCCGGAAGAACTGGCCGCGCAGCCCGACCTGGTGCGCACGGTGGGCGCGGCGCCCCCGACGGGCACGGCCAAGATCCGCATTGTGGATATCCCCGGGGTGGATCGCCAGCCCTGTGGCGGCACCCACGTGCGCAACACCGGCGAGATCGGCGCGGTGGCCATCGCCAAGATCGAAAAGAAAAGCCGCACGAATCGACGCGTGGTCGTCAACTTTGCATAAGCAACGCGCGATAAAAAAAGGGCCGCGATGTTATCGCGGCCCTTGTTTGACGAACGCCAGGGTTCAAGCTTTCTTCCACCAACGCCAAGGCGCGCGCAGCGGCCATTGATACTGGCTGCCCAACACGCGGGGCGCCAGCAGATGTCCTACCAGCACCGCGATGCCGGCCGCAGTCATCACGTCGGAAAGGTAGTGGTCCAGGTTGACCAGCCGGCTCATCGCCACCAACGCGGCCAGCAGCAGAAACACCACGCGCCAGCGCGGCGCCAGGATGCTCAGCACCACGGCCACGGCAAAAGCCGCATAGGTGTGGCTGGACGGAAACGAATTGAACTGCTGCGCGCGTGAAAACGATTCGCCCAGCCCGTAGATGCCCTTTTCGAAGAACAACTCGGGACGCGCGCGCGCCACCGACCGCTTGAGCAACAACACGACCACCCCGCCCACGGCCATGGTCGACAGCATCAGCAAGCTGCCGCGCGCCATGCTGGAATAGCTCATGCGCAGCGGGTTGCGCCAGCCACGCGCCAGGCCGATCAAGCCGACCACGTAGAAAGCCAGCGCCACGCCGATATACGGGCCGCTTTCGCCCAATTCGCCCACCCATTCAAAAGATTCGTTCACGCCGGCGGACACCGACTGCTTGATCCAGATGGCCAGGGGCAGGTCCACCCAGCGCGCACTCGCGCCGGCCAGCAACGCCAGGGCCGCGGCCAGCAACAGCCAGGTCGTCCAGGAAAATGGGTTGCGGATCTGGTTTTGCACGGAGGGGCCGGGCGCGGCAGGGGGCACGGAGGCGGCGGCCTGGGGCGTCAGGGGGTTCGGTGTCATCGGTGCCGCTTACGGGAAAAGAGGAACGCTTAAGGGGAAACGGGAATATTACTTGCGGCGGGAATCGAGCCGGCTCGCTATCGTAACGGCGACGTACCCGCGGGGCCAAGAAACAATTTTCCGGCAAAGGTTAAAATTCCGCCTTTCCACCCCTTTCAGCCCCCGGGATCTACACCCGTCACGGCGACACTCATGCAAGCTACCTCCCTCAAGCGCGCCAACGCGCCCAGCGCCGGCGATTCCGCCGCCGCCGCCCTTCCGGACACTGCCGCCGCCGACGCGGGCACCGGTTCCCCCCGCAAGCTGTACATCCGCACCTTTGGCTGCCAGATGAACGAGTACGACTCGGACAAGATGGCCGACGTGCTGCGCGGCGACCAGGGCCTGGAACTGACCGACAACCCGGAAGAAGCCGACGTCATCCTGTTCAACACCTGTTCGGTGCGCGAAAAGGCGCAGGAAAAAGTGTTCTCGGACCTGGGCCGGGTGCAGCACCTGAAAAAGACCAATCCCAACCTGGTGATCGGCGTGGGCGGTTGCGTGGCCAGCCAGGAAGGCGCGGCCATCGTCAAGCGCGCGCCCTATGTCGACGTGGTGTTCGGCCCGCAGACGCTGCACCGCCTGCCCGACCTGATCGCGCGCCGCCGCGCCGAGGGCCGGTCGCAGGTGGACATCAGCTTTCCGGAAATCGAAAAGTTCGACAACATGCCGCCCCCGCGCGTGGACGGCGCCACGGCGTTCGTGTCCATCATGGAAGGCTGTAGCAAATACTGTAGCTTCTGCGTCGTGCCGTACACGCGCGGCGAGGAAGTGTCGCGCCCCTTCGAGGACGTGCTGATCGAAGTGGCCGACCTGGCCGATCAGGGCGTGAAGGAAGTGACCCTGCTGGGCCAGAACGTGAACGCGTACCGCGGCAAGATGGAAGGCTCGGACGAGATCGCCGACTTTGCCATGCTGCTGGAATACGTGCACGAAATCCCGGGCATCGAACGCATCCGCTACACCACGTCGCACCCCAAGGAAATGACCCAGCGCATGGTGGACGCCTACGCCCGCCTGCCCAAGCTGGTGTCGTTCCTGCACCTGCCCGTGCAAGCCGGCAGCGACCGCGTGCTGGCCGGCATGAAGCGCGGCTACACCACGCTGGAATTCAAGTCGGTGGTGCGGCGCCTGCGCGCGGCCCGCCCCGACCTGACGCTGTCGTCCGACTTCATCGTGGGCTTTCCCGGCGAAACGGAAGAAGACTTCGAAAAAACCATGAAGCTGATCGAAGACGTCGGCTTCGACACCTCGTTCTCGTTCGTGTATTCGCGCCGGCCGGGCACGCCCGCCGCCGACCTCACGGACGACACGCCGCAAGACGTCAAGCTGCGCCGCTTGCAGCGCCTGCAAGCGCTGATCAACGAGCAGGCGGCCACCATCGCCCGCAACATGGTCGGCACCCGCCAGCGGCTGCTGGTGGAAGGCCCCTCGCGCCGCGACCCCAACGAACTGATGGGCCGCACCGAGAACAACCGCATTGTGAACTTCGCCGCGCCCGCGCGGCTCATCGGACAAATGGTCGACGTCATCATCACCGAAGCGCACACCAATTCGTTGCGCGCCCGGGTGGCCGATGTAGACCGCGTTCCCCAAGAGGCCGAATGACCACTCCCCGTTCCCGCGCCCGTCGCAGCATGCCCGCCGTCGTCAACCTGGACGGCGACAACACCCACCTGGCCAATCTGTGCGGCCCCCTGGACGAGAACCTGCGCCAGCTGGCCGACGGCATGGGCGTGAACCTGTCGCGTCGCGGCAGCCGCGTCACCATCGAAGGCGAACGCGCCGAATTGGCCGGTCGGGTCTTGCGACGCTTTCACGAACAAGCCGTGCACCGCGCCCTGTCGATCGATGACATCCAGCTGGGCCTGGTGGAAATCGGCGTTGGCCGCCAGGAAGACAAGCCGCAGGAAGCCCAGGTGCGCGAGGCCGATGCCTTGCCGGCCCTGGACGACGACAGCGACAGCATCGCGCTGCGCACCAAGCGCAGTGACCTGCGCCCGCGCACGCCGCGCCAGCGCGACTACCTGAACAACATCCTGAAGCACGACATCACGTTCGGCGTCGGGCCCGCCGGCACGGGCAAGACCTGGCTGGCGGTGGCTTGCGCCATCGACGCCATGGAACGCGATACGGTGCAGCGGCTGGTGCTGACGCGCCCGGCCGTCGAAGCCGGCGAGCGCCTGGGCTTTCTGCCCGGTGATCTGGCCCAGAAAGTAGACCCGTATCTGCGCCCGCTGTACGACGCGCTGTACGACCTGATGGGCTTTGAAAAAGTGCAGCGCCTGTTCGAAAAGCAGACCATCGAAATCGCGCCGCTGGCCTATATGCGCGGCCGCACGTTGAACCACGCGTTCGTCATCCTGGACGAAGCGCAGAACACCACGCCGGAACAGATGAAGATGTTCCTGACGCGGATCGGTTTCGGCAGCAAGGCCGTCATCACCGGCGACCCGTCGCAGGTGGACCTGCCGCGCGGTCAGGACAGCGGCCTGGCCCATGCGGTCAAAGTGCTGGAAGACGTCCAGGGCATCGCCACCACCCGCTTCACCAGCCGCGATGTCGTGCGCCACCCGCTGGTGGCCCGCATCGTCGACGCCTACGATCGCGCCTCTGAAAATGAAGCCTGATCTGTCCCTGTCCGTGCAGTACGGGGTCGAGGAAGCCCGCCTGCCCCGCTGGCGCCTGCGCCGGTGGGCCGAGCGTGCGCTGGCGGCGGCGGCCGAAGACGGGCTGGTGGATTTTTCGGCTGCGGAACTCAGCCTGCGCCTGGTCGGCGCGGCCGAGGGCCGGCGCCTGAACCGCGATTTCCGCGAACGCGACTACGCCACCAACGTGCTCACCTTCGAGTACGGCGTGGACCCGTTGGGTGTGGCGCGCGGCGATATCGTGATGTGTGTGCCGGTGCTGGTGCGCGAGGCGCGCGAACAGCGCAAACCGCTGCTGGAGCACGCCGCGCACCTGACGATTCACGGCGTGCTGCATGCGCTGGGCTACGACCACATCAAGGCGCGCGACGCCAAACGCATGGAAGCCCTGGAAACGGCCACGCTGGCGCAGATGGGCATTGCCGACCCGTACGTGGCGGCCGACTAGGCAGGCCCGGCAGGCCGTGACCACCCGTGTGTCCAACGCCGCCGTGCGTTCGGGCATGCCGCTTGCGGCCACTCGGGTCAACCCCTAGCTTCTGGCGAAAAATGGCGTCAAGCAACGCGCAGATGTCGTCGTTTGCCCGCATTTTCAGGGCCGTCGTTACAAAACCCACGCCAGTTTCGGTTATGCTGGCCCCTCCATAACTTGTCCTCCCGGACGATGTCTGACCCTTACCCTGCTCCTGAAGCGACCTCTGCTCGCTCATCCAAACCCGCCACCAAATCCCTTCTAGACCGCCTGCTTTCCCTTGTGCGCCGAGAGCCCGAGGACCGCGAAGGCATCAAGGCCATTCTGGAAGCTGCCCACGACCGCAACCTGCTGGATGCGGAGTCCTACAAGATGATCAAGGGCGCGCTGGCCGTGTCCGAAGGCACCGTCGGCGACATCATGGTTCCACGCTCGCGCATGGACCTGCTGGACGTCACGCAGCCCATCCCGTACCTGGTGGCCTCCGTCATTGAAACCGCGCATTCGCGGTTCCCGGTGTACGAGGGTGATCGCGACAACATCATCGGCATCCTGCTGGCCAAGGACTTGCTGCGCTGCATGCTGGAACCCGGCATCGAACTGCGCACCCTGGTCCGCCCCGCCGTGTTCATCCCCGAGTCCAAGCGCTTGAATGTGCTGCTGCACGAATTTCGCGCCAGCCGGAACCACCAGGCCATCGTCATTGACGAGCATGGCGGCATTTCCGGGCTGGTCACGATGGAAGACGTGCTGGAACAGATCGTCGGCGACATCGAAGACGAATTCGACGAAACCGAAGAAGACGAAATCTTCCCCGAAGGCGAAAACCAGTGGCGCGTCATGGCGGCCACCGACATCTCGCACTTCAACGAGGTCTTCGGCTGCCAGTTGCCTGACGACGAATACGACAGCGTGGGCGGCTGGATGGGGGGCCAGCTGGGCCGCATTCCGCGCCGTGGCGACGTAGCCGAATTCGACGGCCTGCGCCTGGAAGTGGCTCGCGGTGACGCCCGCCGCGCCATCTGGTTGCGCGTCAAGCGCAACGTGCCTGCCCAATCCTCCCGCCCCAACGACGACGCATGAGCCGTACCCCGCGCAGCATCCTCCTGCGCGGCGCCGCCGGCTTGACGCTGGCGGGCGCCGTGCACGCCCTGACCTTTGCGCCCGGCCCGCTGCCGGATTGGGCGCTGGCCATCACGCAGATACTGATGCTGGCCATCGCGGCGCGCGTCACGCTGACCGCGCCGTCGGCCACGCAAGCCTGGCTGCGCGCTTGGCTATTCGGCTTTGCCACCTACGCGGTGGGCCTGTATTGGCTGTTCATCAGCATGCATCGCTACGGCGATCTGGCCGCGCCGCTGGCGGTGGCCGGCGTGCTGGCCCTGTCCGCCTTCCTGGCGCTGTTCCCCGCCACCGCCAGTGCGCTGACGCGCCGCTACGTTCCGCTGACGGCGGGCGCCACGCCGCTGGGCAGGCTGTCATCCACGCTGGCCTGGGCCGCCCTGTGGGCCGCCTTCGAATGGCTGCGCGCGGTTTTGCTGACCGGGTTCCCGTGGCTGAACATCGGCTACGCGCAGGTGGACAGCCCGATTGCGGGATGGGCCCCCATTCTTGGCGTGCACGGCATGGCCTTTGTGGCTGCGTTCGCCGCCGCCGCCATCGCCAGCCTGTGGCAGCCGTCCCGCAAAAAGGCCATGGACTCGCGCCAGGCCCTGGCGGCGGGCGTCGCGGTGGCACTAGCCGCCGTGGGTTGGCCGCTGTCGCGCATCGATTGGTCTTCGCCCACCGGCGACCCGCTTAACGTCAGGCTGATCCAGGGCAACATCGAGCAATCGCAAAAGTTCGACCCCGCGCTGCTGGAACAAAGCCTGGTGCGCCATCTGGAAATGACCGCGCTGCCGCCCGCGCCCGGCGTGCCGGCGCCGCAGCTTGTGATTCTTCCTGAAACCGTGATGCCGGTTTTCCAGGACCAGCTGGATCCGCGCATCTGGGACGCCTGGCGTGGCGTGGCCGCGCGCGGCAACATGACGATTGCGATGGGCGTGCCGCTGCATGACCGCGTCAATGGTCGCGACCGCTACACCAACAGCGTGGTGGGATTCGACGGCAACACGCCGATCCAGCAACTGCTGACCGGCAGCACGGCCATGCGTTACGACAAGCGCCATCTGGTGCCATGGGGCGAATACGTGCCGCCCGGCTTCCACTGGTTTGTCGACATGCTGAACATCCCGCTGGGCGATTTCGATCGCGGCGCGCCGCGTCAGACGCCGTTCGCGGTAGGCGGCCAGCACATCGCGTTCAACATCTGCTACGAAGACCTGTTCGGCCCCGACCTCTTGCCCGCGCTACAGCCGGGCGCCAATGGCGAGCCGGGCGCAACCATCCTGGTCAACGTCAGCAACCTGGGCTGGTTCGGCAATTCGTGGGCGTTGCGCCAGCACTTGCAGATCGGCCGCTTGCGCACGATGGAAACCGCTCGGCCCATGCTGACGGCCACCAATACCGGCATTACCGCCGCGATCGACGCCAAGGGCCACGTGGCGGCGCAGCTTGCGCCGTTGCAGCCCGGCGTGCTGCCGGTATCGGTGCAAGGCATGACGGGGCTGACCCCGTATGCGCGCTTTGGCGACAAACTGGCTTTGGCCTTGATGGGCCTGATTCTTATCGCGGCCATTGGCGGCCACCGCAAGGCGCGGCCCGCCAACTGACCGCTGGTTTTCCTAGGCGAACAGGTTTTCTGGCAACCTGCCGCTGTCTTGCGGCGGGCGCACGGGCCCCTCGCCCGCCCCCGTCAGCTCAATGGCCTCGGCGATGGCGTCCAAGTCGTCGCTATCCAATTCCAGTTCGGCCGCGCCCAGCAGACCATTGACCTGCGCGGCACTGCGCGCGCCGACGATGGCGCCGGTAACGCCCGGCCATGCCAACGTCCACGCCGCGGCGACCGCGGCCACCGTCGTGCCGTGGTGTTCCGCGATGGGTTTCATCGCATCCGCCAGTGCCAGGTTGCGGGAAAGGTTCGGCGGCGCGAATTCGGCATTGCGCGCGCGCCAATCGTCCGGCGGCAACGCCCGGGCACGTTCGGCGGTAAACGCGCCCGTCAGCAGCCCGGACTGCATGGGGCTGTAGACGATCACGCCCACGTCATGCTGCGCGCACCAGGGAATAAGGTCGGCCGCCGCGCCACGCTGGATCGCCGAAAAAGGCGGTTGCAGGCAATCCACATGGCCCAGCGCCTGGGCATCCTGCAACTGCGCCAGATTGTGGTTCGACAGGCCAATGGCGCCAACCTTGCCTTCCTGCTTGAGGTTCAGCAGTTCCTGCCAATAGGTTTCGAGCGGCGTGCCGTCGCCGGCCGGCCAGTGCATTTGATAAAGGTCGATGCGCTCGACGCCAAGCCGGCGCAGCGACCCTTCGATTTCGCGGCGAATGCTGGCCGGTGCGCCGGTACGGCGCGGCATCGCTTGCGGATTATCGGTCGACCACGTCAGCCCGCATTTGGTGAACACATAGGGCCGATCGCCGGGCGCCATCTGCGCCAGCGCGCGACGCACGACGTCTTCGGAGTGACCCAGCCCGTACACCGCCGCCGTATCGATCCAGTTGATGCCCCGGTCCACGGCCAGGCGAATCGCGGCGATGGAATCGGCGTCGTCTTGCGGCCCCCACCCCACCGCCCAGCCGTTGCCGCCGATAGCCCAGGCGCCCAATCCGATACGCGTGATGTGCATGCCGCTGCGGCCCAGGGGCCGGGTGGGAAACGAAGTCTTTGTGCTCATGCCGGAATTCTCAGGTTGTCGCGCGGCTTTTTTTACGCGCAAGCCACAGGATGTCGAAAATTTTTTATCGCCCACGATAGCATCCGCACAAGCCTTTGATTTTTCTGGAATCCACGCGCTGGCACCCGGTCTTGGATGGTCTGATTTCGCTCACAAAATAAGCAGAAAAAGGCATCCCACCCCTATTTTTTTTGTCGTTTTATGGTTTTTGCCCGCGATCGACTTGCACACCCGATTTTGTTCGTGCATAATCTCGTTTCTTCGCCAACGGCACTAAACAAAACCGGCAACGAACTACGAAAAAGCGCACAATAAAACGTGTGTTTCTACCGTAAAACGTAGCAGGAATTGATTAGAGAAACGGGGGTATAGCTCAGCTGGGAGAGCGCTTGCATGGCATGCAAGAGGTCAGCGGTTCGATCCCGCTTACCTCCACCAGTCAACAGCGAAGAATGTAGTTGCAGTACCAGTTATGCAGTACAGCAAGTCCAAGTCCCCTTCGTCTAGAGGCCTAGGACATCACCCTTTCACGGTGAGTACAGGGGTTCGAATCCCCTAGGGGACGCCAGTTCACTGGCAGCAGTAAAGAAGTAGATAAGTGCAGTTGAAGTGACAAAGTAGTTGAGTAAGCCGCTGCGGAGCGGTAGTTCAGTTGGTTAGAATACCGGCCTGTCACGCCGGGGGTCGCGGGTTCGAGCCCCGTCCGCTCCGCCAAAAGCTCTCGCTCTGAGTCTTTCAAGAGCTCCGTCTTCGGGGCTTTTTGCTTTTATAGAGTGTGAGACCTTGTTGTTTGAAGTTCGGAACATCAGGGCGCCCTGGGGGGTATAGCTCAGCTGGGAGAGCGCTTGCATGGCATGCAAGAGGTCAGCGGTTCGATCCCGCTTACCTCCACCAGCACGCAGTACCGCAGTACCGTAGTAAAGTTGTTTGCAGTTCTGTTAGTTCAGGTCCCCTTCGTCTAGAGGCCTAGGACATCACCCTTTCACGGTGAGTACAGGGGTTCGAATCCCCTAGGGGACGCCAGATTTCTGGCACGTAGTACAAGCTGCCTTGACACCGCAGTGTAGTGATGAAGTTTGAAGTTGTTGAGTAAGCCGCTGCGGAGCGGTAGTTCAGTTGGTTAGAATACCGGCCTGTCACGCCGGGGGTCGCGGGTTCGAGCCCCGTCCGCTCCGCCAAGCACTTTGGTGTTTGCCAGCATGCAGCTTGAAAGATCGCACGAGCGATCCTCGCAATACCCACTATCGCAATACCCACTATCGCAATACGCATCGTCGCAGTACACATTGAAGCTCCGGATTCCGGGGCTTTTTGCATTTCAGCGCCCGCATTGTCCGCGCGTTATTTTGTGCGTTCTCCCCTCCTTTTACCCCGCCGCTAAGACTCGTCCGTTTTGCTGTCTGGACAGCTTTGCCGCGCCCCTGCATCCTGTGGGCTCACGCCACGCGAACCGAAGAGGCCTACGTGACCGCAAACGCCGCCGCGCCACACGCGCATCGCCAACACCTGCAAGCCATCATCGCGGGTTTGAATGAAGGCATCATCCTGCTTGAACCCGACGGCTCAATTGCATGGGCCAATAACAGCGCACTTGAATTACACGGCGTCGACAATCTTGAAGCGTTGGGCGGCACGCCCGCCGGCTACCGCAAGCGCTACACGCTGACCTACCGCAACCATCACCGCGTGCCCGCGCGCCAATATCCGCTGGACCGCCTGGCCGCTGAAGAAACGTTTGACGATCTGCTGCTGGACCTGAGCCGCAAGGATGACGAAGAGTTCCTGCGCAACGTGCGCGCACGCGGCTTGAACCTGGAAGGCGACAAAGGCGCTGACTATCGCGTGCTGATCCTGCACGACCAGACCGAGCAGATCAACGCCGAAGAACGCTTCGAACGCACCTTCGGCGCGAATCCGGCGCCCGCCCTCATTTGCCGGCTTTCCGACCTGCGCTACGTCAAGGTCAACCAGGGCTTTCTGGAAATGACGGGCTACACGCGTGAGACCGTGCTGGGCAAGTCCGCGTACGAGCTGGATGTGCTGGACGGCGGCGACGACAAAGAACAGGCCGTGGCCAATCTGAACGAAGGCAAGACCATTACACAGCGCGAAGGCGTCGTGAAGCTGGCGGACGGCGGCGCCAAATTCGTGATGGTCGCCGGCCAACCGATCGACATGCAGGACGAACCCTGCATGCTGTTCACCTTCATCGACCTGGAAGCGCGCAAACGCACCGAGATGGCGCTGCGCGAAAGCGAAGAGCGCTTTTCCAAGGCGTTCAAGCTGGCGCCCGTGCCGATGGCCGTATGCGAAGGCGATACGCTGCGCGTGCTGGATATCAACGACGCCTTTGCAGCGGTAACCGGCGCGTCGCCCGAAGACAGCGTGGGCGCGGCCTTGACCGACGTAGGCCTGCAACCCTACGAAGGCATGGCCGCCAGCCTGAAGCGTGGCGAAAGCGCGCGCAACCGCGAAGCCACGTTGGCCACGCAGGATGGCGGCGCGCTTGATTGCCTGGTGTCGGCCGAGCCCGTGATGATCGGTGGGCAGCGCCGACTGCTGATCGTGATGCAGGACATCACCGAACGCAAACGCTCCGAGATCGAGCTGCTGGCCGCGATCGAAGCGGTGATGCAGGACACGTCGTGGTTCAGCCGGGGCATCATCGAAAAGCTGGCGCAGTTGCGCCAGCCCGCGCCGGCCTCGCGCGATGTGGCGGAACTGGCGCAACTGACCACGCGCGAACGCGAAGTGCTGGGCCTGCTCTGCCAGGGCCACGACGACGACGGCATCGCCAAGGCGTTGAAGCTGTCGCGCAATACGGTGCGCAATCATGTGGCCACGATCTACAGCAAGATCGGCGTGCACCGGCGTAGCGCGGCGATTGTCTGGGCGCGCGATCGAGGGATCACGGGCCACGAGTCCGCGCGGGTGCGTGACAAGCCGGCTAAGGAGTGATCGCGACGGGGTGATCGCGCGACGGGACGATCGCAACGGGACGATCGCAACGGGTTGATCGCAACGGGGTGATCGCAACGGGGTGATCCGACAAAGTGACCGCCGTGCAATGGTGCCGTCCCGGCGCCGCCGGCTACGCTCGGAATTTACAATTAGAATCAAAATATTGAGGGGGTCGGCGTCAACGAAGATGCCATCGCGTTAGACCGCGCCGCACGGTTAAATCTTCTATTCGCGGCGAACATGCATCGAAGTGGCCCGCATTTTCGTGCAGTGGGCCTGCATTGCGCAAACCCTGCGCAGGTTCTTACGATCCGCCGATCCCGCCCTTGCCTCGCCAGGCAAGCGGCGTGGTTTTCGATAGATCGATTGGAGCCCGCCCTTGCAGACCGCCTACATCCCCGTCCCGCAGACGACCCGCAACCGAGCCGCCCCGGCCTGGACCCCCGACGACATCCTGGCGCTGTACGCGATGCCGTTCATGGACTTGATGCACCGCGCCCAGCAGGTCCATCGCGCGCACTTCGACCCGAATGCCGTGCAGCTGTCCAGCCTGCTGTCGATCAAAACCGGTGGCTGTCCGGAGGATTGCGCGTACTGCCCGCAGTCGTCGCACTACGACACCGGGCTGGATGCCGACAAGCTGATGCCGCTGGATGAAGTGGTGGCCGCCGCGAAGGCCGCGCAGGCAGGCGGGGCGCAACGCTTTTGCATGGGCGCGGCTTGGCGCAGCCCGAAGCCGCACCATCTGGAAGCCGTGGCGCAGATGGTCAGCGCGGTGAAGTCCTTGGGGCTGGAAACCTGCGTCACGCTGGGCATGCTGCGCGACGGCCAGGCCGAGCAGCTCAAGGACGCCGGCCTGGACTACTACAACCACAACCTGGACACGTCGCCGGAGTTCTACGGCAAGATCATTTCCACCCGTACCTACCAGGACCGCCTGGATACGCTGGCGCGCGTGCGCGAGGCCGGCATCAGCGTGTGCTGCGGCGGCATTGTGGGCATGGGGGAATCGCGGCGGGAACGCGCCGGTTTGATCGCGCAACTGGCCAACATGGAGCCCTATCCGGAGTCGGTGCCAATCAACAACCTGGTCCAGGTGGAAGGCACGCCGCTGGCCAAGGCCGAGCCGCTGGACCCGTTCGAGTTCGTGCGCACGATCGCCGTGGCGCGCATCACGATGCCGCGCGCGGCCGTACGCTTGTCGGCCGGACGCGAAACCATGGACGACGCCATGCAGGCGCTGTGCTTCATGGCGGGCGCCAATTCGATGTTCTATGGCGACGCGCTGCTGACCACCGCCAACCCGCAGATGCAGGCTGACCAGCGCCTGCTGCAACGGCTGGGCATGCACGTGGAGCCGGCGCCGCACCATGCCGCGCCGGAGTTCTCGGGCGCGGGGCATTCCGCCCAACCTCAAGCCGGTTCCGGCCAACCCTGCGCAGAAGGCGGCACGACATGCCGTTGACCCCTGGCGTTCTTTACCTGTTGGCAAGCGTGACGTGCAGCGTCACAGTAGCCGTGTTGCTCAAATTGGCGCGCCGCTACGACGTGGACGTGCGGCAGGCGATTGCCATGAACTACGCCGTGGCCGCCCTGCTTTGCTGGGCCGTGCTGAAACCGGACCCTGCCGCGCTGTTCACGCCGAGCACGCCGTGGGCCGTTCTGGCCGCGCTTGGGGTGCTGTTGCCCAGCGTGTTCCTGGCAATGGCGGCGGCGGTGCGCCACGCCGGCATCGTGCGCAGCGACGCGGCGCAGCGCCTGTCGCTGTTCATCCCGCTGCTGGCCGCGTTCCTGTTGTTTGGCGAACCCGTCAATGGCCGCAAGCTGGCGGCGGTCCTGCTGGCGTTTGCCGCGCTGGCATGCTTGCTTCTGCGGCCGGCGCGCTGGGCGTCGGCAGGCGGTGCTGCGCGCACCGCCGGGACCGCCGGGACTGCTG
>NZ_JCBAMR010000028.1:0-85891 GCF_059760425.1 Achromobacter sp. RT286_PF | reverse complement strand
GCGCAAGCCCGCCGCCCGCGCGTAGCCACAGGGCTTGGCCGTAGCGCTTGGCCGTAGCACTTGGCCGTAGCACTTGGCCGTAGCACTTGGCCGTAGCACTTGGCCGTAGCACTTGGCCGTAGCACCTAACCCAGCGTTTTGCCGCGGCACTTAAACGTGGCGCCTTACGCCTACCGCCTTACGCCTTACGCCTTGCGCCTCGCGCATCGCGCCTCGCGCATCGCGCCTTGCCCCTAGCGCAGCCAGTGCACCGTGGCGATGCCCGCCGCCGTCAGCGCCAAGGACCCCGCCAGGCTCACTCCCGCATAGCCCAGCGCCGTGCCATACGCGCCGCGCTCAAGCATCGATACCGTTTCCGCCGAGAAGGTGGAAAACGTCGTCAAGCCTCCCATGAACCCGGTGATGGCGCCCAGCCGGATCCACGTCGGCCATTCGGGGTGCCCGGCCACCAGCGCCAACGCCACACCCACGAAATAACCGCCCGCCAGATTCACCGTGAACGTGCCCCACGGCCACGACTCGACGTTCAACCACAGGCTGACCAGCCAACGCGTCCAGGCACCCAGCACGGCGCCCAGGCCCACGGCCAGGAAATTCAACGGGATCAGGGTTTGATAGGCAGACATAAGTCGGGGCGCCTGACATAGGCCGGCGCGCAAGGCAAAAGACCAGCAGCAGCATAACGCGCCCAAGGCGCAGCCGCGCAACAACCGTCAACGCGCAGCGGCGTGGGGGTCGTCAACGCGCCGGCGCGTGGGAACCGTCAACGCGCCACCCGCTTTGCCCCCGCGCCGCCTTCGAAATCGATTGAAATCAGCGTCCGTGAACCACCCGGTCTTTTATACGAGTAATTCTCATTAAATGTTAGAATCCGCCGCTTCAAACCGAATCCCGCATGGACAGTCAACCCACTCCACGGCGCCGGGCCTACTGGCTCAAGACGCTGCATCAATGGCATTGGATCAGCTCGGCGCTATGCCTGCTGGGCATGCTGCTGTTTGCTGTCACCGGCCTCACGCTGAACAACGCGTCGCACATCGAATCCCGTGCGGTGGTAACGAGCCGGCAAGCGCAATTGCCCGGCCCTGTCCTTAAGCAACTGACCGCGCCGTCCGGTCAGAAAAAGGCGCCGTTGCCGGCCTCTGTCGCACGGTGGCTGGACGATACGCTGGATGCCGGGGCCGCGGGCAAAACCGCCGAATGGTCCGCCGACGAGGTCTACCTGTCATTGCCCCGCGCGGGCGGCGACGCCTGGCTGTCCATCGACCGCGCCAGCGGCGATGTCGAATACGAGCGCACCGATCGCGGATGGGTGTCTTACCTGAACGATTTGCACAAGGGCCGCAACACCGGCCTGGCCTGGAGCTGGTTCCTGGACATCTTCGCCGTTGCCTGCCTGGTCTTTTCGCTGACCGGGCTGGTGCTGCTGAAGATGCACGCCGGCAACCGCAGCGCGACCTGGCCCATGGTGGGGCTGGGCGTCGTGATTCCCGTCGTCCTGGCGCTGCTCTTCATCCACTGATGCTCGTCCCCTGATTCCTTCGATCCGCCCCTGGAGATTTCCATGCGCAAACTGTTGTTGTCGGCCCTCTTGGCCGGCGCCATCGCCCGAACGGCCAATGCGGCCGACATCGGCCTGTCCATCGAGGTGCCGCGCCTGGATGTGGCCGAATACCACCGCCCGTACGTCGCGATCTGGATCGAAAACCCCGACCAGAGCGTGGCCGCCGACCTGGCCGTCTGGTACGACGTGGCCAAGAAGAACAACGAAGGCACCGAGTGGCTCAAGGACATGCGCCAATGGTGGCGCCGCAGCGGCCGCAACCAGCAGTTCCCGGTGGACGGGGTCAGCGGGGCGACCAAGCCCGTGGGCAAGCACACGCTGAGTTTTGACGCGGCCTCCAAGCCCTTGGCATCGCTCAAACCCGGCCAGTACGCGGTCGTGGTGGAAGCGGCGCGTGAAGTCGGCGGCCGTGAATTGGTGCGCATTCCCTTCCAGTGGCCCGCGCAAAAGGCCGAGCAACTGACCGCGCAAGGCGAACACGAACTGGGCGCCATCGCGCTCAACCTCAAACCCTGATGCCCCGCATGCCTTCAAGGACCGCAACCATGAAATCCGCCGCCAAACTGGCCGCCGCCCTGGCGCTGTGCCTGCCCTTTGCCGCCCACGCGCATGACGTGTGGATCGTGCCGTCGTCCACCGTGCTGTCGGGCACCGACAGCTGGATCACCGTTGACGCCGCCGTCGGCAACGACAAGTTCTACTTCAACCATGCGCCGATGCGCCTGGACGGCCTGGCCGTCATCGCGCCGGACGGCAACCCCGCCGAAGCCGAAAACCTGAACCGTGGCAAGCTGCGCAGCACGTTCGACCTGCAACTGAAGCAAAGCGGCACGTATCGCGTGGCCGTGGTCAACGACGGCGTGTTTGCGCGCTGGAAGGAAGACGGCAAGAACAAGCGCTACTTCGGCAAGGTCGAAGGCATGGCGCAGGCCGTGCCCGCCAACGCGCAAGAACTGGAAGTGTCCCAAAGCCTGGGCCGAGTCGAAACGTTCGTGACGGCGGGCAAGCCGTCGACCATCAAGCCGGTGGGCCGTGGCCTGGAGCTGGCGCCGGTCACGCACCCGAACGACTTGTTCACGGACGAAGCGGCCAGCTTCCAGATGCTGCTGGACGGCCAGCCCGCCGCCAACCTGGAAGTGAACGTGGTGCCCGGCGGCAGCCGCTATCGCGACAAGGTCGGCGAGATCAAGCTGACCACCGACAAGGACGGCAAGTTCTCGGTCAAGTGGCCGCAGCCCGGCCTGTACTGGATCGAAGCCGGCATGGAAGACGCCAAGGTCAGCGTGCCGAAGGCAACCAAGCGCCGTCTGTCCTACGCCGGCACCGTCGAAGTGCTGCAACCCTGAGGCGCGCGCGTGTCGGCAGCCCGGTCCTATGCGCCTCGCGGCACGGCGCCCCCCGCCGTGCGCGTGAGCTATGGCGCCATGCCGGCGGCGCGCCCCGCATCGCCAGCGTTGTCAGCGTTGCCAGCCTTGTCAGCATTGCCAGCCTTGTCAGCGTCGCCCGCCGTGGCCACGTGGTCCGCGCCGACCGCGCTGCCGGCCCCGCCCGCACTGCCCGAGCTGGCGGCGTTGGCGGGCGCGACCATGGGCACAACGTGGTCCGCACGCATGGCGCTGCCGGCCGGCATCGACAGTGACGCCGCGCGCAGCGCTATCCAGGCGGCGTTGGACGACGTCGTGGCGCAGATGAGTACCTGGGAATCGGCCTCCGATATCACGCGGTTCAACCGGGCCCCAGAAGGCTGGCAGGTGGTGCCCGACAGCTTTTTCTACGTGCTGCGCCATGCCCTGGCCTTGGCCGAGGACAGCGGCGGCGCGTATGACCCCACGGTGGGGCCGCTGGTCAACGCCTGGGGCTTTGGCCCGCACCAGCGCGCGTTTGAACCACCCTCGCCTGCCGCCATCGACGCGGCGCGCGCGCGTTGCGGTTGGCGCCGCGTGCCGCTGGACGTGGCACGGCAAGCCGCGATGCAGCCCGGCGGCACGTACCTGGATCTGTCTTCCATCGCCAAAGGCCATGGCGTGGACCGCGCGGCCTTGGCGCTGGACGCGCTCGGTATCTCGCAATACCTGGTGGAAGTGGGCGGCGAGCTGCGCGCGCGCGGCAGGCGGCCCGATGGCCAAGCCTGGCGCGTCGCGATCGAGGTGCCGGATGCCAGCGACCAGCACGCGCTGGCCTTGCCCCTGCAAGACCTTTGCATCGCCACGTCCGGCGACTATCGGCGACACGCTGGCAGTGGCGACGCACGCTATGCCCACACCATCGATCCGCGTAGCGGGCAGCCGGTGCGCAACAACGTGGCGTCCGTGTCCGTGCTGCACGCCGAATGCATGCAGGCCGACGCGCTGGCGACGGTCTTGACGGTGCTGGGCGAGGCCGACGGCCTGGCCTACGCCCGCCGCCACGACCTGGCGGCCCTGTTCATTCTGCGCGACGCCCACGATTACCGCGTCGTCGCCACCCCGGCGTTTCAGGCGCTGGCCCAAACTTCCTGACCCGATGAGCCCCACCCGACTGTTCGCCGCAGCGTGCGTGGTGGCAGTGTGGCTGCTGCTGTGCCTGTGGGCGTGGCGCCGCGCGCGGCGGCATCAGGCCAGCCAGGCGCGGGCGCTGGCCGCCTTGAGCCTGAACGCCGACGGGGGTTCTGATTCCGATGCCGTGCTGATCGCGTATGCCAGCCAGACCGGCTATGCGGAGGCCCTGGGGCAGCAAACCGCGCAATCACTGCGCGCGGGCGGCCTGACGGTGCATGTGGCGTCGCTGGGGCAGCTGGATGTGGCGCGCTTGTCGGGGCAATCGCCCGCCTACCGCCGCGTGCTGTTCGTGGTCAGCACCTATGGCGAAGGCGATCCGCCCGACGCCGCGGCCGCCTTTGCCAGCCAGATGCAGGCCGCGCCCTCGCGGGCATTGGCCGGTGTGCAGGTTGCGGTGCTGGCGCTGGGCGATAGCGAATACACGCGGTTCTGCGGTTTTGGGCATCAGCTGAACGACTGGCTGCACGCCCAGGGCGCCACGCCCTTGTTCGACATGGTGGAAGTGGACAACGGCGACCCCGCCGCGCTGCGCCACTGGCAACATCACCTGAGCCTGTTGACCGGCCGCAGCGACCTGCCCGATTGGCAGGCGCCGGACTACGAACCGTGGCGGCTCGCAGCGCGCACGCTGCAAAACCCCGGCAGCGCGGGCGGTCCTTGCTACCTGTTGACGCTAACCCCCCCGGCCCACGGCAAGCCAGGTTGGCTGGCTGGCGATATCGCGGAAATCGGCCCCCGGCTGGAACGCGACGGGCCGCTGCAAGCACACCGCGAATATTCCATTGCGTCGTTGCCGGAAGAGGGGGCCATTGACCTGCTGGTGCGCCAGATGCCCGGGGCAGACGGCGGCCTGGGCGTAGGTAGCGGCTGGCTGACACAGGTGGCGCAGGTGGGCGATCAGATCGATCTGCGCGTACGCACCAATCGCAACTTCCATGCGCCGGACGATGGCCGCCCGATGATATTGGTGGGTAACGGCACCGGGCTGGCTGGCCTGCGCGCGCTGATCAAGGCGCGACGCGCGGCGGGGCATCGACGCAACTGGCTGATCTTCGGCGAACGCAACGCCGCGCACGATGCGTTTTGCCGCGCCGACATCGACGTCTGGAAAGCGGACGGCACGCTGGAACGCGTGGACACCGTTTATTCGCGCGACCAAGCCCAGCGCCGCTACGTGCAACACGTGCTGCGCGAGCAAGCCGATGCGTTACGCGCCTGGGTGGCGGACGGCGCCGCCATCTACGTCTGCGGCAGCCTGCAAGGCATGGCGTCCGGGGTAGACGCGGCACTGCAAGACGTGCTGGGCGACGACGCCTTGCAGGCGTTGCTGCACGCCGGCCGTTACCGGCGCGACGTGTACTAAGGCTATGGCGCTGCGCCCGACACTATCGCAGCCGGGACCTGCCGCAGCCCGGCCCCGGTCGCTGATTGCGGCTTGATCTCGCGGATCGATCGCATCGCGGCTTGATCGCATCGCGGCCAGATCGCATCACAGCCTGATCGCATCACAGCCTGATCGCATCACAGCCGGCTCGCATCACAGCCGGCTCGCATCACAGCGAGATCTCATTGCAGCTTGATCTGCGCGCGGTCGATCACCGTCTTCCAGCGGTCGCGTTCCGTGCGAATCTGTTCCGCGAATTCCGCCGGCGTATTGCCCAGTGCAAAGGCGCCCGTTTCCTCCATCTTCGCCGCCGTGGCCGGGTCGCGCACGGCTTGCGCAAACGCCTGGGCCAGCTTGTCGCGCACATCGGCGGGCATGCCGGCCGGGCCCACCACGCCGTACCAGGCCGTGACGTCGTAGTCCTTATAACCCTGCTCGGCGAACGTCGGCACATCGGGCAGGCGCGGGTTGCGCTCGGTGCCTGTGATGGCCAGCGCGTGCAGATGCTTGCTTTTCACATACGGCAGCGACGACGGGAAATTATCGAAGATGACCGGCACCACGCCGCCCACCGTATCGGTTAACGCCGGCGCCGAGCCCCGGTACGAAATGCTGTTCATCTTGCCGCCGACGATCTGCAAGAACCAGATCATGCCCAAGTCGTTCACCCCGCCCGCGCCCGCGTTGGCGTAGCCGTCCTTGTTCGGATTGGCACGCACGTGCGCCACAAAATCGGCCAGCGTCCGTGCCGGATAGCTCGGGTTGACGCTAAGAATATTGGGGCTGGTGACCAGGTTGCTGATCGGCGTGAAATCCTTGACCGGGTCGTAGGCCAGGTTGGGGAACAAGTGCGGCGCGGTGCCGTGCGTGCTGACGGTGGCCAGGCCCACGGTGTAGCCGTCGGGTTTGGCGCGCGCCGTGGCCACCATGCCGATGGTGCCGGACGCGCCGGTACGGTTTTCCACCACGATCTGCTGGCCCAGGATCTCGCCCGCCTTGGCCGCTGCGACACGGCCGACGATGTCGGTGGGGCCACCCGCCGGGAACGGCACGATAAGGGTGATGGGATGGTCCGGGAACGCGGCATGGGCGGTGGGCAACAACGCGGCCAGCGCCAGGGCAATCAATGTCTTTTGCATCATGATGGGTTTGTCTCCTTGGGGTTTTTGTCAGTGGCTTCGCGCCGCAAGATCTTGCCGGGGCGGTTCATGCCCGGCGTTTCCGGGAATACCGGTTGGCCATTGACCAGCACGTGTTCAACACCAATGGATGGCAGCGTCGGCGCGTCCCAGGTGGCGCAATCGGCCACGGTGTCCGCGTCGAACACCACGATGTCCGCCCAGGCGCCCACGCTGAGCCGGCCGCGCCCGGACAGCCCGAACACGCGCGCGGGCAACGCCGTCATCTTGGCCACGGCGGCTTCAAGCGTCAGCAATTCGGCCTCGCGCACATAGCGGCCCAGCACCCGCGTGAAGCTGCCCCACAGGCGCGGATGCGGGTGCGCGTCATTGGGCAGGCCGTCCGACCCGACCATGCAGCATTCGTGTTGAAAGATGCGCTGCACTTCGGTCTCGTCCATGGCGAAGTAAATGGCGCCTGCCGGACACAGCCGCTGCGCGGCCTGCGTCTTGTCGCAGCCCCAGCGCGCGGCAATGTCGGCCAGCGATTCGCCGCTGCATTCCGGATGCGGTACCGACCACGTAATGCGGATGTCGTCGATGCTGTCGGCGCGTTCGGGAATCAGGATCGTCGAGCTGCCGGGATACGGGTAGATGTCCAGCGCCACGTCGATGCCCTCGGCGCGCGCGCGGTCGATGTTGGCCAGCGTGACGCGGCTTTTGCCCCAGTTGCGCGGCATCATGCACTTGTGGTGCGACAGCACCGTGGCGCAGCCCGTGTTGCGCCCGACGGAAAGCACCTCGTCCACGGCGGCTTCAACCTCGTCGCCTTCGTTGCGGATGTGGCTGGTGTGCAGCGCGCCGTGCGCGGCCGCCACGCGGGCCAGGCCATCCAGTTCATCTTGTTGCGCGGCGCCGCCCGGCTGGTAGGCCAGCCCTGTGCTGAAACCCACCGCGCCGGCCGTCAACGCATCGTCCAGCATGCGCTGCATGGTGTCCTGCTCGTCCGGCGTTGGCGTGGCGGTCGGGTCGCGCATGGCGGCCAGGCGCAGGTTGGCATGGCCCACCAGCGCCGCGACGTTGATCATGGGTTGCTGCGCGCGCAGGGTATCGAAATAGGCGTGCATGTCGGCAAACAGCGGCGTTTCCCCCAGCAGCGCCAAGGCCGCCGCCGTGTTGCCCGGCAAGGGCGCGGGCGCGCCGCTGACGCCGCAATTGCCCACCACCACCGACGTAATGCCCTGGCTGGTCTTCCACGGCAAGCCGGGCTTTTCCACGAACATCAAGTCATCGTGACCGTGCGAATCGATGAACCCGGGCGCCACGATCTTGCCGCGCGCATCGATGCGGCGCGTGGCCTGGACCTGGGCCAGGTCGCCGATGGCCGCCACGCGTTCGTCTTTCACCCCTACGTCCGCCAACCGTCGCGGGCCGCCCAGGCCATCGATGACCCAGCCGCCTTCAATGATCAGATCCAATTTTCCGTGTTGCATGTTCGTCCTGCCTGGATGAAGCCCCTAGTATCGTCCGGCCGATCAATCTGGAAAAATTGTTTTTATTGATCCATCTATCGTGGTTTGAAATGAATCGCCTGCCCAAGCATGTCACCTTGAAGCACCTGACCGCGTTTGTCGCGGTGGCCCAGGAATCCAGCTTCACGCACGCCGCCAAGCGGCTGTTCCAGACGCAATCGTCCGTGACCAGCCTGGTGCGCCAGCTGGAAGACGCGCTGGCCACGCAGCTGTTCGCGCGCACCAGCCGGCGCGTGTTGCTGACCGCGGCGGGCGAAGAATTTTTGCCGCGCGTGATGCGCTTGCTGGCCGATTTTGATGGCGTGATCGAAGACGTGGTGCGCTATGGCGCGCTGGAGCGCGGGCGCGTGGGCGTGGCCGCCGCGCCATCGGCCATCACCGAAATCATCGCGCCGGCGGCAGCCGCATTCGCGGCCCAATATCCCGCCGTGCGCCTATACCTGAGCGACGAAAATTCCGGCCGCATCCAGCGCAAGGTGGCGGCGCGCGAAGTGGACTTCGGCTTGACCAGCCGGTGGGCCGATGCGCCCGGTCTGCACTTTGAACCCTTGCTGGAAGACCGCTTCGGCGTGTTGTACCGGGCCGATGACCCGCATCTGAAGCCGGGGCGGGACGGCACGATGCGCTGGTCGGATCTGGCGGGGCGCAAATTGGTGGGGGTGGTGGACGAAACCGGCATCATGGCGCTGCTGCGTGCCCGCGCCGACTTGCCAATCGAGGCCGGCGCACCGTTCTACGAAGCATCCAGCACCACGTCGCAGGCGGCGCTGGTCAAGGCCGGGCTGGGCGTGGCGCTGTTGCCGGCGCTGGCCGCCGCCCGGGTACAGGAACCCGGCTTGGCCTATGCGCTGCTGGCGCGCCCGACGGTGGTGCGCACCGTGTGCGTCATCCGCCATAAGGAATACCCGACCAGTCCGGCGGCGCAGGCGTTGATCCGCGCGATCCACGATTACCTGCGCGGCGCGCCACTGCCCGCCGGGTGCAAGCGCGTGCCGGCAAGCCGCAAGACGCTGGCCGAAATGCCGCTGACCTAAATGCTGCTGAGCTAAATGCCGCTTACCTAAATGCTGCTGAGCTAAATGCCGCTGAGCTAAATGCCGCTGACCGAAATGCCGCTGACCTAGCGGAGGCGACTGCGCTATCCGCTATGCCTGGCCGGCGCGCAGCTTTTCGTCCAGCGCCGCCAGGCCCGCCGCGAACACATTCTGCCCCACGGCATGGGCCACATCGGCAAGCTCGGCGCCTTCGACACGAAAGTCCGCCCACCATTGCACCAGCGTGTGTTCGCCCGATGGCAGCCCCGATGTCTGCTCAGACTGCGTGATGCGATGCAAGGACACGCCCGCCGTGTAGTCTCGCATGGGCAGGTCGGTTTCAATGATCGAATAGCGCAGCGCCGCGTTGGGGTCGTCCAGCATCAACAACTGTTCGCGCACAAAGCCCGATGGTTCAAGCGCCAGATACCGCACGCTGCCCACCGCGTCATGGCGCCCGTCCGCTTCCAGGCGGCTTTGCGCCACGCCCGGATGCCAGGCGGCCAGGCCGTTGAAATCGCGAAAGCACGGCCACACCTGTTCAAGCGGTGCGTGGATAACGGCACTGACGAAGACGGTATGCGACATGAGAACCTCAGAAGGTCAGGTTTTTGAATTCGCGGGTGGCGGCGGTCAAGGCCAGTTCCGTGGGCAGGCGTTCCATCGAACTGGCGCCGTAGAAACCATGGCATTGCTTGCAGTGGCGCAGCACGTAAGCGGCGTCCTCGGGGGTGGCGATGGGCCCGCCGTGGCATAGCACGATGATATCCGGACGCACCGCCAGCGCGGCATCGGCAATGCGGTCGATGGCGGCAACGCAATCGTCCAGCGTCTGCGACGTTTCCGCGCCGATGGACCCGCCTGTCGTCAGGCCCATATGGGCCACGATGATGTCCGCGCCCGCTTTCGACATGGCGACGGCGTCGTCCTCGTTGAAAACGTACGGCGTGGTCAGCATGCCCTTTTGGTGGGCCAGGCGGATCATGTCGACTTCCAGCGCGTAGCCCATGCCGGTTTCTTCAAGGTTGGCGCGGAACGTGCCGTCGATCAGCCCGACGGTGGGAAAGTTCTGCACGCCGGCAAATCCCTGGCGTTTCAGGTCATCCAGGAACACATCGAAATCGCAGAACGGATCGGTGCCGTTCACGCCGGCCAGCACGGGCGTCTTCTTGACCACCGGCAGCACTTCGCGGCCCATGTCGACCACGATCTCGTTGGCGTTGCCGTAGGCCAGCAAGCCGGCCAGCGAGCCGCGTCCCGCCATGCGATAGCGGCCCGAGTTATAGATGACGATCAAGTCGATGCCACCCGCTTCCTCGCACTTGGCCGACAAGCCCGTGCCCGCGCCACCGCCGACGATAGGCGTGCGGGCGCGCACCATGGCGCGAAACTTGTCCAGCAGTTCGTTACGGTCAAAACGCGGCATGGGGCCTTCCTTAATGGCTAGCGATGTCAAGAAATTGGTCCACCGCCGTCCTGGCGAACAGCGGGTCGTTGATATGGCACGGCACGCGCACCAGGCGGCGGTCGGCGGTCTGCACCACATTGGCCTCCAGCGCCGCGAACAAGGCGGCGTCGGCCTCGGGGTTCCAGAACGCCTGGCCCGGTGCATCCAGCGCTGATACGCCGCCTTCCGGTATCAAGAAGCGCACGGGTCCATTGCATTGGTTCAGCTTCTCGGCGATCCACTCGCCCTGCCGTCGATTTTCCTCGACCGTGGTGCGCATCAGCGTCACCTGCGGATTGTGCGGATAGAACTGGCGGCCCTGGTAGCGTTCGGGAACGGTGTCCATGCCGCCAAAATTGACCATATCCAGCGCGCCGCAAGACCCCACATAGGGCGCGCCCGTGCGGGCCACGGCGCCGAAGCGGTCTTGCGTGCAGGCCAGCACGCCGCCAAAAAGAAAGTCGCAGACTTCGGTGGTCGTCAGGTCCAGCACGCCGGCCAGCAAGCCGCTGTCCAACAGCTTTTCCATCGACTGCCCGCCAGTGCCCGTGGCGTGGAACACCAGGCAGTCATAGCGCGATTCCAGCAGCGGGGTCACCTGCTGCACGCAGGCCGTCGTGACGCCGAACATGGTGATGCCCACGGCGGGGCGGCCATCATCGGCTGTGGCGCTGGCCGCGGCCATGCGATGCGCGCCGGCAATGGCCCCCGCCGCATTGGCCAGCACGCGGCGCGAAATGCGGTTCAGCCCGGCCACGTCCGTCACGGAATACATCATTGCGATGTCGGACGGGCCGACATAGGGCGCGACGTTGCCCGATGCCATCGTGGACACCATCACCTTGGGCGTGCCGATGGGCAGCGCGCGCATGGCCGGCGCGATCAGCGCCGTGCCGCCGGAGCCGCCCAGGCCCAACAGCGCGCCGATGCCGGCGTGGCCGGCCACGTAGCGCTCGAACGCCAGCGCCATGGCGGCGATGGCCGTGCCGCGATCGCCGGTGAACACGGCGTCCGCCCCGCCCGGGTGGCTGGCGGCGATGTCGCGCGCCTGAATCTGCGCGGCACTTGGCGCGCCCGTGGTGGACACGTCCACCGACACCACGTCCACGCCGTCGCGGCGCAGCAGGTCCACCACGTACTCGGCTTCCTGGCCCTTGGTGTCATAGGTGGCGGCAACAAATACCCGCCGGTTCGAATGCGTCATGGCTCCTCCGCGGGCGGCTACACTCGGTGCGCGCCTCGATATGTGAGGCCCTGAAGGCCTGTGTAGAATCAAGAAATGAGACGAAAGAATCATACTGAGACGCCTGTCTCACGTCAAACTCCCGCCGTCCCGGCCAACCGTTCGGCCACGAGCGGCACGGCACGGCTGATCGCGCCCGCCAGCCGTCAGGCCGAGGCCAGCGGCGAACCGCCGCACGGGCCGCGCGCGCGCATGCGCAAGACCTTGCTGGACGCAGCGCAACAGCTGATGGCCCAGGGCATCACCCCGTCGGTAGCGGAATTGGCGGAACATGCCAAGGTGTCGCGCGCAACCGCGTATCGCTACTTTCCCAGCCAAAGCGCGTTGATCGCGGCCGTGGTGGACGAAAGCCTGGGCCCCATCCTCGCCTGGGATTCCGACTCGTCCGACGCAGCCGCCCGTGTCGACGAACTGCTGCGCTTTGCCTACCCCCGGCTGGCGTCCCACGAAGCGCCGCTGCGCGCGGCCATCATGGTGTCGCTACAGCAGCATGCGCAAGCCAGCGCCGGCAAGGACGCCGCCGAGCCCCGACTGGTGCGCGGCCATCGCGTCGACATCCTCAAGCGCGCCATCGCTCCGCTGGCGCAGACATTGACATCCGCGCAACAGGACCGCGTGGCGCAAGCGCTTTCGCTGGTGTATGGCACCGAAGTGTTCCTGGTGTTGAAAGACATCTGGCAACTGGACCTGCCCGCCGTCACGGACGTGGTGCGCTGGACGGCCAACGCCATCATCACGCAGGCGCTCGCCGAAGCGGGCACCGGCGCGGGCACCGGCGCGGGCACCGGCGCGGGCACCGGCGCGGGCACCGGCGCGGGCTCGGGCGCGGGCAAGGCCAAGGGCGGCAGCACGCGCAAGCGTTAGGCACCCGCGTCGTATCGCGGTGGCCTGCTGTCATGCCCGCGTCACTCGT
Source organism: Achromobacter sp. RT286_PF (assembly GCF_059760425.1). Taxonomy (NCBI): domain Bacteria; kingdom Pseudomonadati; phylum Pseudomonadota; class Betaproteobacteria; order Burkholderiales; family Alcaligenaceae; genus Achromobacter; species Achromobacter sp. RT286_PF. The sequence goes on along the minus strand of NZ_JCBAMR010000028.1, from coordinate 73,119 downwards.
CGTGGGCATAGTTCGGCGTTTTGCGGCCCGCCGTTGCGGGTCGCCAGACGTTGGAGTGTGTCCATGCAGTTCGAAGTATCCCGCGTGCGGCGGGCCATCTTGCCCCTGTCGCTGGCTTGCGTCACCTTGTTGAGCGCTTGCGGTGGCAGCGACGATGACGATGAACCCGTCGCGCCCCCCACGCCGCCTGTGGTGACCGAGCCGGCGCCGCCGGTCGAGCCCACCAAGCCCGTCGAAACCGGCGCCTGGACCACGGGCGACCTGCACGTGCACACCTATCAGTCCGACGACGCGCAGGTCAGCCTGGAAAGCGCGCTGGACCAGGCCTTTGACCGCTACCAGCTGGACTGGGCGGCCATTTCAAACCACCTGCGGCTATCGGGACGCGACCATACCGGCACGACGCTGGCAGGCGGCGCCATCCCGTTTTCCACCGGCATGGCGCAGTATGAAGTGCCGTTCATCAAGACCGCGCAGGCCGCCGGGCGCTATGCCGACAAAATCATCTTCTCGTCGTTCGAATGGGACATGCCAACGCATGACCACGTGAACATCGGCATCGGCACCGACGACCCGCTGTCGGACAAGTCGCTGCAAGCCGTGGCCGACTTCGAATACCTGTTCACCAACCGCGCCCCTGCCCTGTTCGACCCCTTGCTGGTGTCGCGCCTGGCGGACCAGACGCGCGCCTACACCACGCATGCCGATTCGCTGGCGGCGTTGGCGTGGCTACGCGACAAGCACCCCGACAGCTACATGCTGCTGAACCACCCGTCGCGTTATGCGGGCAAGTACACCGCCGCGCAGCTGCGCGAAATGAACGACCTGGCGCCCGGCATCTTCTTCGCCATCGAAGGCATGGTCGGCAACCAGATGGAACCGGATCGCGGCGGCTACGCCACGGCCTACACCAACGCGTTCCTGCCCAACCGCACGTACGGCGGCGTGGACTATCTGGTGGCGCACCTGGGCGGCACGTGGGACGCGCTGCTGGGCGAAGGCCGACGCATCTGGACGGTGGCCGATTCCGACTTCCACTTCCGCACCGCCTCAGGGCTGTACAGCTCGGGCTACGCGCCGGGCGAATACGCCAAGACGCATGTGTGGAAGGACGGCGACGACATGAAGGCGGTGGTGGCCGGCTTGAAAAGCGGCCGGGTCTTCGGCGTGTTCGGCGACCTGATCGATGCGCTGGACTTCCAGGCGCAAGGCTCGGCTGGCGTCGTGCACATGGGCGGCGAACTGCAAGCCACGAAGGGCGAAAAGGTGGAAGTGACCATCCGCTTTCGCAGCCCGGACAGCAACCATTACGAATACCCGATCGAAAGCGGCAACCCCACCTACGTCAAGCCCACCGTCAACCACGTGGACCTGATCGTGGGCGACGTCGGGGCACGCGCCGCCGCCGGCACCCCGGGATATGACGCCGACACCAACCCGTCCACCCGTGTGCTGGCCCGCTACACACGCGCCGACTGGACGGTGGACGCCGACGGCTACAACGTCATCAAGACCACGATCACGGCAGACAAGAGCCAGTACCTGCGTTTGCGCGGCACCAATCTTGGCGTTGACGTTACCGGCGAGACGGCGGCCGGTGAACCGCTGCCCGACGCCAAGGTGGACCTGGCCGACAACGTCGCGCGCTTTAACGCGATCAACGCGCGCAACTACAACGACCTGTGGTTCTATTCGAACCCGGTGTTCGTGACGGTTGCGCAGTAAGTCCTGCACGGAGCGTAAAAAAAGCCTGGCATTTTTCAATGCCAGGCTTTTTGTTTACCGCAACGCTACCGGTTTACTGCAACGTACGGGTGAACACGAATTCCCCGTCGCGCCAATCCACCGGCACGACATCGCGCGGCCCGAACTTGCCTTCCAGGATCAGGCGCGCGACCGGGTTTTCGATCTGCTGCTGGATGGCACGCTTCAAGGGGCGTGCGCCAAACACCGGATCGAAGCCGGAACGCGCCAGTTCCGCCAGCGCGGCCTCGGTGACTTCCAGCCGCATCTCCTGCTTTTCCAGCCGGGCGCCAAGGCGGCGCAACTGGATCCGGGCGATGGACTCGATGTGCTGCGCTTCCAGCCCATGGAACACCACCACTTCGTCGATACGGTTCAGGAACTCAGGACGCAGGGTCTGCTTGAGCTCGCCCCACACCACTTCCTTGACCACGTCGTACGGCTGGCCCGCCAGGCTCTGGATGTGATGCGAACCCAGGTTGGACGTCATCACGATCACCGTGTTGCGAAAGTCCACCGTGCGGCCCTGGCCATCGGTCAGGCGACCGTCGTCCAGCACTTGCAGCAGCACGTTGAACACGTCCGGATGCGCCTTTTCGACTTCATCCAGCAGCACCACGCTGTACGGCTTGCGACGCACGGCTTCGGTCAGGTAGCCGCCCTCTTCGTAGCCCACATATCCGGGCGGCGCACCAATCAGCCGCGCCACCGAATGCTTCTCCATGAACTCGCTCATGTCGATGCGGATCAGGTGCTCTTCAGAGTCGAACATGAACTCGGCCAGCGCACGCGTCAGTTCGGTCTTGCCTACCCCGGTGGGGCCCAGGAACAGGAACGATCCATAAGGCCGAGCCGGGTCCGCCAAGCCCGCACGCGAACGGCGGATGGCGTCCGACACCAGGCGCACGGCCTCGTCCTGGCCGACCACGCGCTTGTGCAGGAATTCCTCCATGTGCAGCAGCTTTTCGCGTTCGCCCTGCATCATCTTGGACACCGGAATACCGGTGGCGCGCGAGACGACTTCGGCGATTTCTTCCGCCCCCACACGCGTGCGCAACAGACGCGGACGGCCATTGTCGCCCTCGGCGTTTTCCGCGGCCTGCGCGGCGCCCACTTCGGCGGCCTTCAGGCGCGATTCCAGGTCAGGCAGCTTCCCGTATTGCAGTTCGGCCAGCTTGTCGAATTGGCCCTTGCGCTGCAATTCCGCCATTTCGGCGCGCACGCTGTCGATCTCTTCCTTGATGGCCTGCGTGCCTTGCACGGCGGCCTTCTCGGCCTTCCAGATTTCCTCGAAGTCGTTGTATTCGCGTTGCAGCTTTTCCAGCTCGTCTTCGATGACCCCAAGGCGGCGCTTGGAGGCGTCGTCGGTTTCCTTCTTGACGGCTTCGCGCTCGATCTTCAGCTGGATGATGCGACGGTCAAGCTTGTCCATCACTTCCGGCTTGGAATCGATTTCCATGCGGATGCGCGCGCCGGCCTCGTCGATCAGGTCGATGGCCTTGTCGGGCAGGAAGCGGTCGGTGATGTAGCGGTGCGACAGCTCGGCGGCCGCGACGATGGCCGGGTCGGTGATTTCAACACCGTGGTGTATCTCGTAGCGCTCTTGCAGGCCGCGCAGGATGGCGATGGTGGATTCCACGTCGGGCTCGTCCACCAGCACCTTCTGGAAGCGGCGTTCAAGCGCGGCATCCTTTTCGATGTACTTGCGGTATTCGTCCAGTGTGGTCGCGCCAATGCAGTGCAGCTCGCCGCGTGCCAACGCGGGCTTGAGCATGTTGCCCGCGTCCATCGCGCCCTCGGCCTTGCCCGCGCCGACCATGGTGTGCAGCTCGTCGATGAAGACGATGTTGCTGCCGTCGTCCTGGCCCAATTCCTTGAGCACGGCCTTCAGGCGTTCTTCGAATTCGCCACGGAACTTGGCGCCGGCCAAAAGCGCCGCCAGGTCCAGCGACAGCACGCGCTTGCCGCGCAGGCTTTCGGGCACTTCGTCGTTGACGATGCGCTGCGCCAGGCCTTCGACGATGGCGGTCTTGCCCACGCCGGGTTCGCCGATCAGCACGGGGTTGTTCTTGGTGCGGCGTTGCAGGATCTGGATGGTGCGGCGGATTTCATCATCGCGGCCGATCACGGGATCCAGCTTGCCCTGGCGCGCGCGCTCGGTCAGGTCCAGGGTGTACTTGGACAGGGCTTCGCGGTTGGATTCGCCTTCGGCGCCGGACACGTTTTCGCCCCCGCGCACGGCGTCGATGGCGGCTTCCAGGGCTTTCTTCTGCAACCCCGCTTCACGCAGGATGCGGCCGGCCTCGCCTTTGTCTTCGGCCAGCGCCAGCAGGAACAGCTCGCTGGCAATGTAGGTGTCGCCACGGCGCGCGGCTTCCTTGTCGGTGCGGGTCAGCACCGCGTTCAGGTCGCGGCCCACTTGCACGTTGTCGTCGCCCTGCACTTGCGGCAACGACTTCATCGCTGCTTCAAGCGCGGGGGTCAGGCGGTTGACCGCCACGCCCGCTCGCGCCAGCAGGCTGCCCGCGCCGCTGTCCGGGTCGGATAGCAGCGCCGACAGCACGTGCACGGGCTCGATATAGGGGTGGTCGTTGCGCGCGGCCAGACTTTGGGCGTCGGCCAGGGCTTGCTGGAACTTGGTGGTTAGTTTGTCGAATCGCATAATGGTCGTTTGGCTTGTTGGAGAGCCTGACCGATACGTGCCGGCTGGCTCGATACCCTGAATATGTGGCCGGATGACAAAATTTCAACACCCTGCCGCCCACTTCACTGCTTCGACGTGCGAGATAAACCGATTTATGAGCATATACGTTTTCGTCTACGGCACCCTACGCACGGGCGAAATCAATGATCTGGCGCAAGCCGCCGCCCGGCGCGGCCTGCCCGAGGCCCATTGGGTAGGCCCGGCCACGGTGCCCGGCATGCTGGTCGACTTCGGCTCATGGCCCGGTCTAATCCCGGTGGATGACGGGCGGCGGGTGCGCGGCGACGTGTATCGGGTCGACCCGGCGCTGATCGCGCTGATGGACGAGATCGAAGAATACGTGCCGGGGCAAGCCTGCTGTTTCGTGCGCCGGGAGACCATCGCGCGCCTGGATTCGCCCCTGAACGGCGCGCGGGACGTGCACTGCCAGTACTATCCCATTGATCCGTCGCTGCGAGCGTTGGCCGTGGATATCCCGGCAGACGACTGGATCGCCTATCGGCAATCGCGTCCGGCAACCAAGGGCACGTAAGACGCCCGTAGTAACAACCGACTACAATGCTTTTTGTCTTCACGCTTGTACACCCGTACGCGCCATTCCTGGCGCGACGGGCACTATAAAGGTCATCGTATGCAAAAACGGGTTCCCGTCGCCCCGGATGCCGCCCACTGTTCCACGTGTATGTTGGGCCACGTGTGTGTGCCCGTGGGCATGGCAGCCGCCGAAGTGGAAAAGCTGGACGAGCTGGTGCAAGAACGCGTACGCCTTGAGAAAGGCAAGATGCTGTACTCGCTGGACCACCCGCTTGATGCTGTCTATGGCGTGCGCTTTGGCAGCATCAAGACGCAGCTGGAAGACGCCACCGGCCAGATCCAGATCACCGGCTTTCACCTGCCGGGCGAAATCGTTGGCATGGACGGCATGCTTGAAGGCAAGCACGTGTCCGCCGCCGTCGCGCTGGAAGACTCCGAGGTTTGCGTCATCCGCCTGAACGAAGTGGATCGCGTGGCCGCGCACCTGCCCTCGCTGCAACAGCAGTTTCGCCGCCTGATGAGCCGCGAGATCACGCGGTCGCACCAGATGCTGGCCTCGTTGGGTTCGATGCGTTCCGAGCAGCGCCTGGCCGCCTTCCTGTTGAATCTGTCGCAACGCTATGCCTCGCTGGGCTATTCGTCGACCGAGTTCGTGCTGCGCATGAGCCGCGAAGAAATCGGCAATTTCCTGGGCTTGACCTTGGAAACCGTCAGCCGATTGTTCTCCCGATTCGCGCGCGAAGGCCTGATCAAGATCAACCAGCGCGAGGTCCGCATCCTGGACCTGCCCGCCCTGAAGCAACTGCTGGGCCACGAGGCCTGCTGAACGCCCGCCGCGCCATGCGACGCGCGCCTGCCCCTTCCGCTGCCCGCGCCGCGCTCGCCAGCGTTCGTGCCGCCGTCGGCTCCACCACGCGTCCCGCCTCCTGGCGGGCGCTTGGCGTAGCGCTGGGCGTGTCGCTGGCCCTGGTTGCCTTGCTGGCGCCAAGGCTTGCCCCCGCGCAGACCCCCTTGCCCGACCCCTACGACTACGACGAAACGGTGCCCGCGCCCAAACGCGCCGCGCCCTTGCGTTGGCAGCCCGTTGAACTGGGCAAGCCGGGCCATCGCTACAAGATTCCCGTCTACGCCAACCGCAACCTGACCAAGGACGACCTGCGCGACATCAAGCAGGTGTTGATCGTGGTGCATGGCGTCAAGCGCGACGCCGACCGCTACTACGACACCGCCGCGCAGCTGCTGTCGCACAACCCCGACCGCGCCCGCGACACCTTGATTCTGGCGCCCCGGTTTTCGGGGTCGATCGACTCGGGCTTTGGCGGCATGGCCGCGTGGCGCAAATCCAGCTGGGAAGACGGCGAAGATAGCATCCAGGCCAGCGGCCGCCCCGCGCCGGTGGCCTCGTTCCAGGTGCTGGACGACCTGCTGCGCAGCCTGGACGACCGCAAGCGCCTGCCCGCCTTGGCAGGCATCGTGCTGGCCGGCCACTCCGCCGGTGCGCAGCTGGTGCAACGCTACGCCATCCTGAACAACGTTGACGGCGCGCTGCGGCGCGATGGCCTGGCGTTGCGCTACGTCATTGCCAACCCGTCGTCCTACCTGTACCTGACCAACGAGCGCCCCCGCGCCGACGGCAAGGGCTATGCGCCCTACGAACGCGGCATCTGTCCCACCTATAACCAGTACAAGTACGGCACGGACAAGCTGCCCGCCTACGCCCGCGAAACCGACGATACCCGGCTGTTCGTGCGCTACGCGGCGCGCGACGTCACCTATCTGTTGGGCGGCGCCGACAACAACCCCGAACACCGGCTGCTGGACAAGACCTGCGGCGCCGAAGCCCAGGGCGCCACGCGCCTGGCCCGTGGCACGGGCTATATCCAATACGAATATGTGCTGGCCGGCCGTGGCCCGAAACCCGTGCCTTTGCATCGCAGCAGCTTCGAGGTGGGCGGCGTCGGGCATGACAACAAGGGCATGTTCACATCGGTCTGCGGCGCCCAGGCGTTGCTGGGCAGCGACGCCCAGACGGACGATCGCGCCGCCGCGTGCGACATCATCAAGCCGCGCGGCAAATAGGTGGCAAACAGAGGCGGCCAACAGCCTCTATAGCGTGCCTGCCGCCGCGCTGTGCGATGCGTACCGATGCACGGCAATGGGGCGGAATGTGCCTTGGCCGCAAGCGGCATACCTGACTAAATCCTTAAGGAAGCACCCTTGCCGACGCGTGCATTTCGCGGCGGCCAGGCGCAAGATATTGCCCATGCGTGTTCCATTTCGCGGCTGACCTTGCGATTTTGACGGGCGAGGACTAGGCGCGCTCGCGTGTCCGGCGACTCCCCGACAAGCTCACCTTGAGAACAGTCATGACGCAAACGTATCTGGCCATGCCCGACGCAAAACGCCGCATCAAGGCCATCTTCATCGGGTCCATGGGCAACTTGGTCGAGTGGTACGACTTCTACGCCTACACCGCCTTTGCGCTGTATTTCGCGCCCGCCTTTTTTCCTTCGCACGATCCCGTCGTCCAGCAGCTGAATGCGGCCACGCTGTTCGCGGCCGGCTTCATCGTGCGGCCATTGGGCGGTTGGCTGTTCGGCCACCTTGCAGACCGGCACGGGCGGCGCCTGTCGTTGATGGTATCGGTGGGGATGATGTGCGTGGGCTCGCTGATCATCGCGCTGACGCCCACCTACGCCACGATCGGCTTGGCCGCGCCCGCCCTGCTGGCGCTGGCACGCGTGGTCGAAGGCCTGAGCCTGGGCGGCGAGTATGGCGCCAGCGCTACCTACCTGACCGAAATTGCCGACCCCGAACATCGCGGCTTTTATTCCAGCTTCCAATACGTCACGCTGATCGGCGGCCAGCTTTGCGCCATCCTGGTATTGCTGCTGTTGCAGAACGTGTTCCTGACGCATGAAGAACTGGTGCAATGGGGTTGGCGCATTCCGTTCGTGATCGGCGCATTGCTGGCCATCGTGACGGCGCTGATGCGGCGCGACATGCCGGAAACCGATTCGTATAAAGCGGCGCAAGAGGCACAACAAGCCAAGCCCAGAACGAGTTCGCTGCGCGGCCTGACAAAGTACCCGCGCGAGGTCGCCATCGTGGTTGGCCTGACAGCCGGCGGCACGGCGGCGTTCTACACGTTCACCACGTATATGCAGACCTTTGTTCGCCAGACGGCGGGCTTTACCGACATCACCACCACCTACATCATCGCCGGCTCGTTGATCTTTGCCTTGATCCTTCAGCCGCTGTATGGCGCGCTGTCCGACAAGGTAGGCCGCAAGCCGCTGCTGATTTTCTTCGGCGTTGCGGGCGCGGCGCTGACCGTGCCCATTTTGATGACCCTGTCGCACACCCGGTCCCCTTTCATCGCGTTCCTGCTGATCTGCGGCGCCTGGGTTTTCACGGCGGGCTACACATCGATCAACGCCGTCGTGAAGGCGGAATTGTTTCCCACCAACATCCGCGCCACGGGCGTGGCCGTGCCCTACGCCATCACCGTGTCGATCTTCGGCGGCACGGCGCCGGCCATCGCGCTGTTCTTCAAGCAGCAAGGCCACGAGCAATGGTTCTACTACTACTTGGCAGGCGTGATCTTCGTGTCCCTGCTGGTGTATGCCTCGATGCGAGACACCAAGCATCAATCCGCCATGCACCGCCACGATTGACGTCAGGGAAATTCCCAATCACCGCCGGCTTGACGCCGGCTTTTTTCCGGGCGGATACTTAACCGTATGGTTAACTTAAACGATGACACGCTGGACAGCGTCTTTTCCGCCCTGGCCGACGGCACGCGGCGCCGGGTGCTGGCCGACCTGGAACACGGCACCGCGTCCGTCAGCGAACTGGCGCGCCCGCACGCAATGTCTTTGCCCGCCTTCCTGAAGCACCTGCGGGTGCTGGAAGACGCGGGGCTGATCGCACGGGCCAAGGACGGGCGCGTGGTCAGCTGCACCTTGTCGCCCGAGCCGATGCGGGCCGCATCCGACTGGCTGGCGCGCTACGAGAAGTTCTGGACCGGGCAACTGGATTCACTGGCCCGATACCTGTATCACGACGAGGAGATCCACCCATGCCCACCGACCCCACCCCGAACAAGCCCGGCGACAACGCCGCAACTTCCGGCCGCGACCAACGCCGCAGCGCCGGCCGCGACGACAACGCCAGCGCCCCGCTTGAACTCCGACTCACCCGACGCTTCACCGCGTCGGCCGAACGCCTCTGGCGCGCGTGGACCGACCCGCAAGCGCTAATGCAATGGTTCGGCCCGGCCGGCACGCAGCGCGTGTTGCAGGCCGACACCGACGTGCGCGTAGGCGGCGCCTATGAAGTGGGCTTTGTGACGGAAGACGGCCAGGCGCATTACGCCAGCGGCGTGTACCAGGAAGTCGAACCGCAGCGCCGCCTGGTGTTCACCTGGGCATGGCGCGACACGCCCGACGAAACCTCATTGATCACCCTTGAATTCACCCCCGCGCAGGGCGGCACCGAACTGGCCTTCCTGCAAACCCCGTTTGTCGATCAGCCAACCCGAGACGGCCACGAAGCCGGCTGGGCGGGCGCCATGGATCGGCTGGCGGATCACCTGGCAAGCGCCGTCTGAGTTGCCTTGCCGCCCGCGGGCCGGACCGGCCCGCCATCAGGAGCCGCATCATGCAGATAAATCACGCCGTCGTATCACGCCCCGAATGGGAAGCCGCGCGCCTGGCGCTGCTGGCCCGCGAAAAAGCACTGACCCGCAACCAGGACGCGCTGGCCCGCGAACGCCTTGAGCTGCCCTGGGTACAGGTGGACAAACGCTACCAGTTTCAAGGCGAGCACGGGCCGATGGGCTTGGCCGATCTGTTCGCCAGCAACAGCCAGTTGCTGGTCTACCACTTCATGTATGGCCCGGATTGGCAGGAAGGCTGCGTAGGTTGCTCGTTCCTGGTCGACCATCTGGAGGCGGCATTGATGCATCTGCGCCATCACGACGTGTCGGTAGTTGCCGTATCGCGCGCGCCGCTGGGCAAGCTGCAAGCGTTCAAGCATCGGATGGGCTGGCAGTTTCCATGGGTGTCGTCCGAAGGTTGCGACTTTAACTTCGACATGCAGGCCTCGGTGGCCCAGGCTGACGGCAGCGTGCAAGAGCGATCAGGCATCAGCGCGTTTTTCCGTGACCCGGACGGTGAGATTTTCCACACCTATTCAACGTTCGAACGCGGCGTGGAACGCCTGGCGGGCGCCTACAACTACTTGGAATTCGCGCCACTGGGCCGCAACGAATCCGGCCCGCACTTCAACCTGGGCGACTGGGTGCGCCACCATGACCGGTACGACAACGCCCCGTCGGCCTACCACGCGTGCGGCTAGCGCGGCGCGGGCCGCTAGCAGGGCGCGGGCCGCTACGCGGGCAGCGCGCGCCATGACATGGCTATGGCTGGCTTGCGTGGCGGCCATGCTCATCGGGCTGGCCATCGACACGCGCCAGACGCCCGCCCCCTTGCTCGCCAGCGAATGCGGCGCGCCGGGCAGCTGGTGGGAGCTGGCGTGGCGGCATGCCGTCCTGATGCCCGCCACCAGCGTCGCGATGGCACTGGCGGCGCTGGCGCCCTGGCCCGGCGCGCCGTCGGCCCCGGCGCGCATGTTGTGCGCCGCGCTGATGGCTGCCGGCATGGTGGTCGGCGCACGACTGGGCGTGGGGATTGCGCAAGCGGCGGGCGCCGCGCCGTTTGTCGGCTTGGTGCTGGGCATGGCGGCAGGCATGGCGATGGCGGTCCTGCCTTTGGCCGCGCAGAGATGGGCTTAGGGGGTGCAGGGATGGGCTTAGGGGGTGCAGGGATTTTAGGGCGCGCAGAGACTGGCTTAAGACGCGTATAGACGGGCTCAGGGCGCGTATAGACGGGCTCAGGGCGGTCGGGCATCCTTGGCCGCCTTCAACGCCGCGCCCCCGTCAACGGGCGCGCGACCGGCGCCGTAGGCGCAAGCGGCTCGGCAAGCGGGGCCTGGATCTCAAGCGCCGAGGTCGCGCGGGCCACGCATGGCAGGATCCAACCTTTTTCCTTTTCGTCCCGCGACAACCCGGGCCATTGCACCGAGTACGTCACCGAGCCATCCAGCATCAGGCACATGCAGGCCCGGCACGTGCCGTTGCGGCACGAACTGGGCAGCTTGATGCCGGCCGCCTGGGCCGCCAACAGCACCGAGCTGTCCGCCTCGGCATCGAAACGCAGGCCGGACGGCTGGATCAGGACAGGGAATGCGGCCATGGCGACTGGCTTGCCGTGACGGCTAGGCGGCGTTGTCTTGCCAGTCCAGCTTCCACGCGCCCGACAAGACGTTTTGCATCCACAACACGCACGTCAAGGTCTTGGCGTCGGTGACTTCGCCACGGCTGCATGCAGCCAGAAGTTCGCTGGGTTCGGCGCTGATCACATCCAGGAATTCGTCCTGGTCCAGTTGCCTGTCGCCGGCGCGCAGGCCGCGCGCAAAAAAAATGTGGATGATCTCGGTGGAATAGGCAATCGCCAGATGCAACGCGCCGGCATGCGCCCACTGGTCGGCGGTATAGCCGGTTTCTTCAAGCAATTCGCGTTTGCCGCACACCAGCGGGTCTTCGCCGGGGTCGAGCTTGCCGGCGGGGAATTCGGTCATGACGCGACCGATCGGGTAGCGGAACTGGCGTTCAAGCAGAACCCGGCCGTCGTCAAGCAACGGAATCACCACGACAGCGCCCGGATGCACGATGTATTCGCGGGTGGCGGTGTGGCCGTTGGGCAGGCTGACGGTATCGCGGCGAACCTTCAAAAAGCTGCCTTCAAACGGCGCTTCGCTGTTCACCAGCGTTTCGACAAGATGCGTATCGCTAACGGAAGATGGGCGGGTCATGACGGCAACTGGGTCTGTTGAAACAAGCGGGCGGCGGGCCGCCCCGGGCAAGCTTTGCAGCTTACCATCGCCGCCGGGCGCGGCGCATTAACGGGTTGCGCACGCGGGTTGCGCCCGCGCTTGAACCCGCTTGTCTCAGGCGTGCAGCGCCGGACTGAAGCAAGGCCTGCGTGCCCCCGGCGTCCAGCAACGGCAAGAGGCTTAGTCGAACTTGCGTCTGGCGTCCAGCGCCAGGCCGGCGCCGATGCTGCCGAACAGGTCGCCTTCCACGCTGCGCGCACCCGGCACCAGGGCCGACACGGTCTCGCGCAAGCGCGGCACCCGGCTGGAGCCGCCAGTAAAAAACACCGTGTCCACATCGGCCGTGGCCACGCCCGCGTCGCGCAGCAAGGCCCCAACGGTGATTTCCACCTTTTCAATCAGGCGGCTGACGCAGGCGTCAAACGAAGCCCGCGTCACGTCCACGCCCAAGTCCGGGGCCACGCGCGACAGATCAATGCGCGCGGCCGGATGTTCAGACAGCGCGATCTTGGCCTCTTCCACCTGCACCGCCACCCAGTGGCCGGCGCGCTGCTTTACCAGGTTCAACAGCAGGTCGATCTTGTCACGGTCGCCGGCTTCGGCACGGATGTACGCAAAGTGCTCTGCCGCCTTGCGCGTGTAGGCCTGGTTGATGGTGTGCCAGCAGGCCAGGTTGCCGTATTGGGTCGACGGCACATCCTTGCCGCTACGCAACTGGCTGCCCAGCCCCAGCAAGGGCATCACGTGCGCCAGACTCAGTTGCTTATCGAAATCCACCCCGCCGATATGCACGCCGCCGTACGCCAGGATATCTTCGCGCCGGTCCGCCTTGGCGGCGCGGCCCGGACCCAGGCGGATCAAGGAAAAGTCGGACGTACCGCCGCCGATGTCGATGACCAGCACCAGCTCTTCGCGGTCAATCTGCGATTCGTAGTCGAACGCGGCGGCCAGCGGCTCAAACTGGAATTCGATATCGGTGAACCCGACGCTGCGCGCGATCTCGCCCAGCGTATCCTGCGCGGTCTGGTCGGCGGTGGTGTTGTCATCAACAAAGAACACCGGCCGGCCCAGCACGGCGCGCGTAAAGTCCCGGCCGGCAGCCGTTTCGGCGCGCCGCTTCAGCTCGGCGATAAAGCGCGTCAGCAGCACGCGGAACGGAATGGAACGCCCCTGCACCTCCGTGGACCCGTCGATCAGCGAACTGCCCAGCAAGCTTTTCATCGAACGCATCAAGCGTCCGTCGTAACCCGCCAGATAATCGGAAATCGCCGCGCGGCCGTAGCTGACCTCGGCGTCTTCGTCATGGAAGAAAATGGCCGACGGCAAGGTGGTCTTGCCGTCTTCCAGGGCGAGAAGCGCGCGCTGATCGGGGCGGCTCCAGCCGACGGTGGAGTTAGACGTACCGAAGTCGACGCCGCATGCGGTGGAGATCATGGAGAATTCTGGGGCTGAAAGCAAAACGGCGGACAAGTGTACTCGCTTCGCCCGGACGCAGCGGTCATGGTCCGTCCCTAAATGCGCCATTCGGCGGCTTATGTGCGGCAGGGCCGGCCTGAACCGAAAACTCAAACCGCACATCGGAACGGTACGACATCGGGGCTCCATGCCGCCCCGGCCCCACGCGCGCGCCCGCGCTCATCAGCCTAGTTCTTCAAGATCCCGTCCAGCGAATGCAGCACGATGTCGGTGGTGCTGCCCAGGCTGAGCGCAAATGCGGCGTATAGGGCGGCCAGCAGTAGCGCGGCGCTGAGCCAGGGCGTCCACCAGGGCCATTGGCGTCCGACGCGATAGCGGCGGGATGCGATGTTGGTGCTGGCGTCTGTCAGGGCTTCCGGGGTTTCGCCGCGCAGTTCGCGCAAGGCGCGGTGCAGCTTGACGATGATGGTTTGCAGTGCCTCGTTCTGGTTGTGCTGCAAGCCATACTTGCCTTTGAAGCCCAGGCACAGGCATAGGTATTTGAATTCCAGCACGTCGCGATAGCGCGCGGGGTCCATCATCATGCGCGAAAGGACCGTGAAGAATTTCTCGCCGCCCCAGGTCTCGCTGTGGTTCACGCTTAGCAGCGAGCGTTCCGCCCATGATGAATGCGCGCCCCAGGGCGTGCCCATCACGGCTTCGTCGATAAAGGTGCACAGCGCATAGCGGTACGCCAGCTGCGTGGCGCCGTCGTAGCCATGCTGGCGGATTTCTTCGTCCAGCGCGGATATCTGGTCGCGTACGGTGGCGTAGAGGTCTTGGATGTCGTCGTATTCGCTTAGTTTGCGCAGGCGGATCACCAGGCCGAACAGCGGCAGCGCGCCGTCCACCAAGGGGTTGTAGCCGTGCCCGCGCAGCTGAAAGCCCAGGTCTTCGTCGCGGTCGATATGGCCGATGGTGTCGTAGCCGATGCGCGCTTTGTCGTTGATTTCGGGCGTGGCGGATGTGCGCAGGAACTTGCCGCTGGGACGCTCGGTGGTGGCGGGGGTCGTCATGTCATTGGCTCCTGATGGCCCACAGTTGCAATTCCATCTCGGGGTAGTCGCCGGCGATGTGCAGGCCGAAACCCGCGGTATCCCGAAGCATCTGCCAGGAAGGATGGCTGCGGTCGAACTGGAAATACGTGAACCCCACGTGGAACGGCAAATGGCGCGGCGCGACCGGCAACGGCTGCAAGGGGATGCCCGGCAGTTGCAAGCTGACCAGTTCGCCCAGCTTTTCCATCGACGCCACCTTGGTCTGCTGCATGAACTGCTGGCGCAACCGGTCCAGCGGCATGCGCGCGCGCACGGCCAGGATGAAGTCGGCGTCCGCATACAGCGCGCGGTCATGCACGGCGGCGGTCAGCACGCCATATTGCTGGCGCTCGATCGGCAGCGAGACGGCGCGCGGCTGCAACACCGTGCTTAGCGCGCGTCGCAGCGTGTCTTCCAGCATCCGGAACGATAGGCGGGGGTCGTCGTGCTGATAGGCCGGAAACTCTTGCGGCAAGCGCCCTTCGTCGGTAAAGGTGACCAGCTCGCCACACGCCTGGCTGAACGCGATGTACAGCTGTTCGGGGTGCACATGGCGCAGGCGGGACAGGTGCAAAAACCAGGGATGCAGCCGGTTCAACACCAGCAGCAGGTTGAAGTCGGTGACGTCCGCCACGCCTGCCTGCCCGGGCGAGCCGATGCGTTCGGCAATGTTCTTGGCGCGTTCCCGCATCAGGCCCGCGATCTCGCCCAGGTAACGCTTGAGCGGCGGAATGGCGTTCAGCGACATGCCGGTGGGGTAGAACGCGTCGTCCAACAGCAAGCTGCCGTCCGGGCGCCGATCCAGCAATCGGCACAGCGCCACGCCCGTGAACGCGCTGCGGTCCTCGCGTTCAAGCGTCAGCTGAAGGTTGGGCGCGGCCAGGTCCATCGACACGTAATCGCCTTCCTGGCTGTGCGTATCGCGCACCTCTTCGCTGCGCGTCACGTAGCGTGCCTTGGCATAGGTGTCCGGCCATTGCACTTCCAGCACCCCGTCCGAACGCAGCGGCAGGGTCAGGTAGACGGTCTGGTTGACGGACGACGTATCGGTGATGGCCAGCGGCACGGGCGGCGGCTGGTCGTTGGGGATATCGAACACCGTGCCGTCCGGCATCACGCCTCGGGCCCGCACGATGGCGATTTTGCCGAAGCTCAGGTATTCCTGGTTCAGCTCCAGTTCGCTCAGCCCATAAAGGTGTTCGCTGACCCCGCCGATGCGTTGGTTCGCGTGGTGTTCCAGGGCGCGGGCCTGCTGCTGAAAGTGCTGGGGCTTGACGAACAGCCCTTCGTTCCAGATGACGGGGTTGCGTGTAGTCATGGTTGGGATCTCGGTTGCGACGCGCGAAAGCTCTCATCGACAATGCCGACGCGGTTGCCGTGCAACGTCATCAACAGCGCGTAGCGGCGGCCATTGGGTTCCAGTCGGAAAGCTTGCTTCCATACCGCGCCGTT
The DNA here is from genome assembly GCF_059760425.1 of Achromobacter sp. RT286_PF. NCBI lineage: Bacteria > Pseudomonadati > Pseudomonadota > Betaproteobacteria > Burkholderiales > Alcaligenaceae > Achromobacter > Achromobacter sp. RT286_PF. The sequence continues at coordinate 57,297 of NZ_JCBAMR010000028.1, read as the reverse complement.
CTGATCGTGGAAGTCGGCCACGATGGCGACGTAGCGGGTGTCTTTATCGATGCGGGCAAAGTCGATGAATTTGAACTGGCCCGGCTGCAACACATAGTCGTCCTGGCTGATATAGGTGCTGCCCAGCGCCTTTTTCAAATCCTTGGCCAGTTGCTCCGGGTCCGCGTTCAGCAGCAACGAATCGTCTTTCAGTTGCAGCACCCTGAAGGCGATGGGGGTCGCGGCGCCGCGCGGCGGCGGGGCGGGATCGGCCGGTGGCAGGCTGGCCCCTCGGCTGTACTGGCCCAGCCCAAGGCCCAGGCCTGTGCCGGTGCCCGAACCCGTGCCCGTGTCGCCGCCCGTGCCGGAACCCAGGTCGCCCGCGCCCCCCATCGGCGCCATCGCGCCGGGCGCCTCGGTCGCCGGCGCGCTGGCCAAGCCACCGCCCAGCGGCAAGGGCACGCCTGAAAAGCCCTGCTCCAGCACGTGCCGCCCGGAACCAAATTGCCGCCCCGGCAGGTAGTGCGCCGAAATGCCCGGCGGCACCGTCAGGTCGCGCGTGACGACGGCGCCCGTCGACGGACCGGACGCAGGCACGGACTTGGGCGGTGCATGGCTTGCCACACCCTCCACGCCCTGCGCGTCCGCCACGTCCGCCGCCTCCGTCTCCTGCGCCACCTCGGCCGGATCACGCCACAACTTGGACGACCCGGTATCCACGCGCCGCAAGGGGTGCAAGGACGGGCGCCCCTCTTCCAGTTCCTCAAGCAGGCTGCGCAGGCTTTCGATCAGCTCCTGGCGGTCGCCGCTTTTCAGCTTGACCTCAAGCGGCCCTTCCTCACGGTTGGACGCGGGGTCCGGCCCGGTATCGGCGCTGTCGTCCGGCATGCTGGCGGGGTTGGGGTTGACGTCGGCGGCGGCGTACAGGCTCAGGCCCACCAGCGAAGGCTGTTCATCGGGTGGCCCGATCGGAATGGACGGGTCCATCAGAATCTGCCCCGTCTTGGACAGCACATCGCCCACCGTGCCGCAGGCAGTCAACAGCGTGGACAGCAAGACAACGACAACAAGCCGCTTCATTCGGCCTCCGCCCGCAACACCCGGTCGTACGCCTGCTCGAACACGTCCCAGAACAGTTTTTCGAAGCCGCGTTGGCGTGTGGATGCCAGCTCGTCGTAGTAGTGCGTGTACATGCCCCACGCCCAGCCATCGCCGCCGCCCGCATCCGATGCCTGGTCGGGGCGGTAACGGTTGAAGCGTTGCAGCAGCAGCGCCGGCGCCAGGCTGCGCAACACCGCGTCCAACCCGGCCTGGATTGCCAGCGTGACCGCGCCGTGGTGCGCGTGCAACTGCGCCAGGCTTTCGTCGACCGCCGCCTTGGGCGACAGGTGCACCACGCTGCGATCGGTGGCGAACATGGCGCGCACCGTGTCGGGATAGCTCAGGCCCAGTCGCAAGGGGTTGTCTTCAATCGGTTGCAGGCTGCGGCCCAACAGCCGCCGTGGCTGCGCGGCGTCCGGTTGCTCAGCATAGACCCGGGCGATGCCGCGAATGGCGGCATTAAGCGCCTGCCCGGCCTCGTGCAACAGCGCCTGTCCGGCCTGCACGTCCAGCGGCCCCAGCGGCACCTCCAGCCCTTGCATCAACAGCTCGGCGGCCTCGGTCGGATCGCCCACCATGGCCTGCCGGTTGTTCAGGCGATACGGTTGGGGCGATGGTTTATGCAGGGACTTCGGCATGGAAACTTCTCCGGGAAATGGCAAGGGAGAGCCGGTCACGGGCGACCCCGTCACGGCTTCGAATCGCGTGGTGGCAAGGTCTGCCTGGGTCGGCGCGGCCGAGCCGCCGCGGCGCACATCCCACGGTTCCATCACCACGGGAGGCGACGCGGCGGCGCGCTCGGCGGCATCCAGCGCCCGCAAGGGGTCGCTGTCGGCACGCGCGTCAAACGGTGTGCTCAGCGCCAGAAAGTCCGCGTCCACAGGCGCTGGCGCGGCGTCTTGTTCAAACACGTAGGAACCGGCAGGCAAGTCGTCATGGCCGCTGGACTCGCCTTCCAGGATCTCGCCTACCCCGTACTGCGCCAGGTGCCGCGCCGGGTCCAGCAATTCCTGGTGCGGATGATTCAGGTGCACGGTGATGTGGTACGGGCCAATGTGCAGGACGTCGCCGTCACGCAGCTTGGCGCCGACCATCTTGCCCAGCGGCGCGTCGGCATCATTCACGCGCGTCTGGCCGCTGCGGTCCACGACGCAAAAGGCGGCATCGCGATAGACGATTTCGCTGTGAATCGGGTCGACGCGTCCGCTCTTGTCGGGCAGCGTCCAATCGGCGCCACGTCCCCCTATCGTGCCGCCGGCGGCGTCAAAACTGTGACGCGGCTTGCTGCCGTGAATCAGGGATCCGGGGTTGGCGACAACAAGCGCCAACGCCGTGGGCGAGGTTGCGGTAGCGGTCATAGACGGGCCTTGATACGAACGGTGAATGGTCGGCGCGCCGCCGTGTGCTGGACAAAGCTGGTCCAGCCCAGGTGGGCGCCGGTGTCGCGTCCCAGGTTGAAGGGCGGCACCTGGTCATGCCGCAAGCCCAGTTCCAGGTCATAGGCGGCGGGGTCGCGCAACAGGAAGTCGATCAGCTTGCGCAGTCGTTCGAAGTTCTCGCCGCTGGGCAGGAATTCCCGGAACCGCGCCTGATCCAGGTCGCCGATCACAATGGAGAACTTGCTGTAGCGCGTGCGCACCCGCCCGCCCACCACGAAGCTGTCGCCCAGCACTCCGTTGCGACGTCCAAGCCGCAAGCGCTGGCTGTCCGCCACATGCATGTAGCGCTGCTCGAACTCGCGCACGCCCACGTGCTTCAGGTCAAAGCAATGCGCGACGATGCCCGACACCACCTGCGGCGAGCGGCTGCGGCTGGCGATAACGCCGGCAAAACTCAACAGCCGGCTCCAGGGGATGGGCGTGGCGCCGCGCAGTTCGACGTCGCCCAGGCCCACCATGGCAAACACATAGCGAGAAAACCGATCCCGCGCTTCCCGCCGAAACCTGACGTAGTAGCGGTATTTGCGCCACGCCTGATGCAGCAGCGTCAACAGCCGATGGTTGAAAAAATCCAGAAACGCCGGGCGGATGCCCACGCCTTGGCCGTACTCGTAGGCCAGCCGGTCCAGGTAGTGGCCGGGCAACGGGGAATCCGGCCCGTGCAGGCCGAAGAACGTGGCCTGCACGTGGTAGTCGGCGCGCGCGCCGGCAGGCATGCGTTCCGCCAACGCCACGTCCGATGCGGGAAACCCCAGCCCCGCGTAGCTGCTCAGGCGCACACGCTGGCGCTCGGGCTCGTGGCTATCCCGGGACTCCAGGTCATCGTCATGCAGGCCGTGCAGTTGCTCCAGCAACCGGAAGAAGTCGTAGTTCTTCGCATCGGCCAGCAAATGGTCCGCTAGATCAGCGGTTGTCTTCCTGTTTGCATCGGCCATTCGTAGTGCTCGTTGTTACCGGTGTTGGCGGCTTCCAGCAGGTGGAAGGAATTGATGCTGGCGTACAAGGCAAAGAAGTGGCTTAACACCGTGCCGAACAGATACAGATCGCCCTCGCAGAGAAACGCGGCGGGATCCAGCTTGAGCCGCGTCTTCAGGCCCCGTATCGGCAAGCCCTTCATGAGCAGGTCGGTGGGTTGCGTGACGGCGTCGCCGATTCCGTCCAGCCGCTTGCTGCCGGCGCGCGCATGCTGGATGTCATGCAAGGCCGCGAAGTCATAGGCACGCAAGACAGCCTTCAGCGGTTCGGTGGACAGCAGCGACAGATAATTCAGCGACAGGTTTGAGATCAGCGTCCACTGCAACGCGCCGTCCAATACCGGCCGGTACGGCGCGGTCGGGCGCACGATGTTGCTGTACGTGGCGAACGTGGGCGTCGTCTGCGTCTGCACGCAGATATCGCCCACGCCCAATGCCAGCGGCAAGTCTCGATTGGTGCACGTCAGCGCCAGCGAGACGGTTTCGTCTTCGTCGATGTAGTCGGTTTCGTCGCCACGGATAAACGCAATGCGATGCGCGACGCCCTGCTCGCCGATGGCGTTTTCGATGCGGCTGCGGTAGTACAGCGCGTGGCGGCCGCGTGCGTGTTCGATTTCGTGTTGCAGCGATTCAAACGGATGAAACGTGCGCAGGTAGCGGCCGCGCTTGCCTTCGGCGACTCTCTGCCAGCCAGTAACTTCGTCGATGCTGAATATTTCGCATGCGTCGGCGCGGTGGCCGCCGGGCAACAGTCGCTGGTCCACCGCGCGCCCATTCAGGTTGATCGGCTCGGCATCCTGCTCGAACAGATTCACCGCGGGCGCGCAATACAAGGCCAGATCACCGATGCGCAGCCGGATGTCGGCGGGCATGGGCCGCGTGAAATGGAATTCCAGCCGCACGCGTTCGGTCGTGGCCTCGGGCCACAACGAGCGCAGCGCATTCAGGCTGAAGAACAGGAAGCGACGCGGAAAAATGAAATATTCCTGAAGGATGCGATACCCATCGAAGACATTCCTGGGATACGGCAGCAGCGATTCTTCGGGCGCAAAACCGGGAAACGTGACCTGCCGGGGCGAGAGCGTGCGCGTCTGCCCCCCGGCTTCCAGGCGGATTTCGCCCAGGTAGCAAGACAGCCACAGGTACAGCGTCATGGCGGTGGTGTCGTCGCCCGACAGATGAAAATCCAGTTTGTCGCAGTCGAAGGTATCGATGGCATTCCCCGCCAGCGGCGCCAGATCGACGCGCATGATGGATTTTTCGCGCGTATGCGCATCGCTGACCTCGACGATTTCCAGCGGATAGATCACCACATCCGTGCTGGTACGAAACTGGCAACGGGTGCCATCGACCGGTCGCGACAGCACGCGCGTGCCCTTCGGAATCACCTGCCGCGTCGTGATCGCGCGTTCGACCGGGGTGAACCGCATGATGGTCGCGCTGGGCAAGGGCCGCAGGTAATTCGGCCAAAGCAGTTGCAGCAGCGAATGGGTAAGTTCCGGTAGGTCGTCTTCGATCTTCAGGCGCAGCTTGGCCGTCAGGAACGCAAAGCCCTCGAGCAGCCGTTCCACGTCAGGGTCGGCGGCCTCGTCCCCCAAAAACTGCGACAGCTGTGGGTTGTCACGCGCGAACTCGCGTCCAAGCCGCCGCAGGTAATCGATCTCTTCGCGAAATTTTCCTCGCAACGGCATGTCGTCCCGCCTCCGTGGCACCGCGCTCAAACAACCCGGGCGTACCGGTCCTGATGGTGAATCACCAGATCGATCTCCACTTGTTCTTCGTGGTTCATGACCGGCACCAGGCATTCCAGCCTGAAGTTCAAACTAAGGGGTTGGGCAGGGTCCGGCCGCGAATGCACATGCAGGACCTTGATGCGCGGTTCAAAAGCCAGAACCGACGCGCGGATGTCCTGGCTGACGTGCGCGAGCAAGTCGGCGCTGCCCATCGCGGCGTCGTTGAAATCATGCAGCCCCAGCTTGGGGCTGCTCATCGAGCAGCCCCGGCGGCTATTGAGGATGCGTTCCAGGTGGCGTTTGATGGCGTGGATGCGTTCGGCGGCCAGCTCCTGCCGGGAACGGGTGCGCCGGGGCTGGGCGTCCGGCACCAGCCGTTCGAACAAACTGCCCTGCCCCCGCGACCTGGGCATCCGCCTGCCCCTTTATTCCTTGTCCAGCCTGCCAACCAGCGACAGCTCGAAGTTGGCGCCCATGTACTTGAAGTGCGGACGCACCGCCAGCGACACCTGGTACCAACCGGGATTGCCATCGATGTCCTGCACCATGACCTTGGCGGCGCGCAGCGGGCGACGGCTGCGCACATCGGCGGACGGGCTTTCCTGGTCGGCGATGTACTGCCGCAGCCACGTGTTCAGTTCGCGCTCCAGATCCTGGCGTTCTTTCCAGCTGCCGATCTGCTCGCGCTGCAACACCTTGATGTAGTGCGCCAGGCGGTTGACGATGAACATGTACGGCAGTTGCGTGCCCAGCTTGAAGTTGGTCTGCGCGGCCTGGCCTTCCGGCGTCTTCTGGAACAGCTTGGGTTTTTGCACCGAGTTGGCCGAGAAGAACGCGGCGTTGTCGCTGTCCTTGCGCATCGTCAGCGCGATGAAGCCCTCTTCGGCAAGCTCAAATTCCTTGCGGTCCGAGATCAGCACTTCGGTGGGGATCTTGGCCTGCAACTGACCCAGCGATTCGTACAGGTGCACCGGCAGGTCGTCCACCGCGCCGCCCGACAAGGGGCCGATGATGTTGGGGCACCAGCGGTACTTGGCAAAGCTGTCGGTGATGCGGCTGGCCAGCAGGTACGACGTGTTGCCCCACAAGTAGTTCTCGTGAGCCCCGTCGATGGTTTCGCGGTAGTTGAAACTGTTGACGGGATTTTCCAGCGGGTCGTACGGTTGGCGCAGCAGGAAGCGCGGCATCGTCAGGCCCAGGTAGCGCGCGTCTTCGGATTCGCGCAGGCCGCGCCACTTGGTAAAGCGCGGGCCTTCGAAGATGTCTCGCACTTCCTTCAGGTTGGGCAGTTCCTGGAAGCTCTTGATGTTCAGGAACTCTGCCCCGGCCGCGGCCAGGAACGGCGCGTGCGACATGGCGCCCACGGAAGCCACATAGGCAAGCAGCTTGATGTCGGGCGACGACGGGCCGAACGTGTAGTTGCTGACGATGGTGGCCACCGGCTCGCCGCCGAACTGCCCGTAGCCAGCCGTGTAGACCTGCTTGTACAAGCCGCTGCGCGTGATGTCGCCGGCGCTTTCAAAGTCTTCCAGCATTTCGTCTTTGGTGACGTGCAGGACTTCGATCTTGATGTTCTCGCGAAAATCGGTACGGTCCACCAGCAGCTTCAGGCCGCGCCAGGCCGACTCCAGCTCTTGCAACGGCGCCTGGTGCAGGATGGCGTCCATTTGCAGACCCAGCTTGCGATCGATCTGCGCAATCATCTGGTCGACCAGCTGCTTGTTGACCTGTTGTTGCGGCTCTTGCGTTCGTAGAATTTCCGAGATGAACGCGGCAACCCCGCGCTCGGCCACGGCATAGCCTTCGTGACTGGGTTCGATGCGGGTCTGGGCCATGATCTGCTCCAGCAACCCGATCGACGGCTTATCTTCCAACTTGGCGGCGGCTTGGGCCTTCATGCTCATATCCTTTGATTGCGGTTTGGCATTGCGACAGCAAGGGCGGCTTACGCGGCCGGCTTGTCCAACACAAGGTTCAGTTCCTTGGCCAGCGCCGTGCGCGCCTTGTCATCGGCCAGCAGCGTCTGCAACTGTTTGCGAAACGCCGGCACGTTGCCCAGCGGGCCCTTAAGCGCCACCAGCGCTTCGCGCAGGTCCAGCAGCTTGTTCAGCTCGGGCACCTGCCGGGCGATGGCGTCAGGCGCGAAGTCCTTCATGCGCTTGAAGTTCAGCGACACGTTCAGCGTGTCGTCTTCCTGCCCCGCCTCGCCAAGACGCGAAGGCACTTGCATCGTCAGGGCCAGGCCGGCTTCGCCCATGACGTCGTCAAAGTTGTCTTTGTCGATGCGAACGGCCTGGCGCTCTTCCAACGCCGTCTCTTCACCGTGGCCTTTGAAGTCGCCGGTGATCAGCATCTTCAACGGCAATTCCACTTCGGCTTGCTGGTCGCCGGTGGCGGGCACGTACTTGATGTTGATCCGTTCCGGCGGGGCGACGGAGACCGATTTCTTCGACATGAAAGCTCCTGTTGTGAATAAGACAAACCACTCGGGGCTACCGCGATAAGTAGTGCTGGGATGCTAAGAGCGTGGGATACGAAGTCGCAATAGGACGAATAAGAAAACGCCGGAACATTCGCGAACGTGGGCTTTTCGACTTAGTAGTAACCGCGATATTTATGTCTTTCTGATTCCTCCTATGGAAATAAAAACCGCGCCATGGTGTCGTTGCGGATTACTTCTTTGTTCGAAAGTGTGTGAGTCATGATCAGAATTGATCTCTCTTCCCTCATCGATCGCTTGAACCCCATCTGCCGCCAGGCGGTCGAAGAAGCCGCCAGCCTGTGCATCAGCCAGCATTGCGCCGAAATCACCGTTGCGCATGTGCTGACCAAGCTGGTGGATCAGCCGCTGTCCGACATGCGCGTGCTGATCCAGCACGCCGGCCTTGACGCCGATTCCGTGCGGCAGGCGCTGGCCGGCGGCAACCCTTATCACGAGGCCGCGCCGGGCCAATACCCCAGCTTTTCTCCGCTGCTGATCGAATGGCTGCAAGAGGCCTGGCTGCTGGCGTCGCTTGAACTTGCACAGGTCAAGCTGCGCGGCGGCAGTCTGGCGCTAGCCGCGCTGTTGAACCCCGGGCGCTACCTGCCATTGGCCGCCATCACCCTGTTCGAACACGTCAACCGCGAAGCGCTGCGCAAAGCGTTCAACACGCTGTTCGCGCAGTCGGCGGAATCGCCCGGTCCCGGGGCGGACGCGCCTGCCACGCCGATCGATGGCGACGACACGGCCCTTGCCAGATACGGGCACGACTTCACCGCGCAGGCCCGCGCGGGCACGGTTGACCCGGTGCTGTGCCGCGATGCCGAAATCGACTTGATGATCGACATCCTTTCCCGGCGTCGCAAGAACAACCCCATCGTGGTGGGCGACGCGGGCGTGGGCAAAAGCGCGGTGGTGGAAGGGCTGGCGCTGCGCATCGTGCAGCAGCGTGTGCCCGAACCATTGCGTCATGTTGCGCTGTGGGGCCTGGACCTGGGCGCGTTGCAGGCAGGCGCGTCGGTCAAGGGCGAATTCGAAAAGCGCTTGAAAAGCGTCATTGACCAAGTCAAGGCGTCGGCGGGCCGCATCGTCCTGTTCATTGACGAAGCCCATACGCTGATCGGCGCGGGTAATGTGGCCGGCGGCAGCGATGCCGCCAACTTGCTCAAGCCCGCCCTGGCGCGCGGCGAGCTACGCACCATCGCCGCCACCACATGGTCGGAATACAAAAAGTACTTTGAAAAAGACCCCGCGCTGACGCGCCGCTTTCAGCTGGTGAAGCTGGAAGAGCCCACCCAGGAACAAGCGGTGCATATTCTTCGCGGCTTGCGGGCGACCTACGAACAGGCGCATCGCGTCTACATCGGCGATGACGCCTTGCGGGCCGCCGTCAGCCTGTCCGCGCGTTACCTGTCCGGCCGTCAACTTCCCGACAAGGCCATCGATGTGCTGGACACCGCCAGCGCACGCGTTGCGACCGCGCTGGCCGAGCCCCCTCGCCGCTTGACCGCGCTGGAGCACGAGCAGATGCAGATCACGGCGGAACTGGCCCAGTTGCGGCGCGATGCGCGCGCGGGCCGCACGCCCGACCCGCGTCGCATTGCCCAGCTTGAAACAGATGGCGTGGCCGTGGCCGAGCGCATGGTGGCGCTGCAACAGGCATGGGAGCGCCAACAGGCACTGGTGGATAAGATCCTGGGCCTGCGCGCCGCGCTGCCGTCGCAAGACGGGGTCGCGGATACCCTCGTCGCGGATGGCGCTGTTGCGGATGGCGCCGTCGCAGATGGCGACGGCTCGGGCGATGGCTCGGGCGATGGCGACGTGCTGGCCGCCACTGTCGCTGAACTTCACCACCTGCAACGCGATGGCGCGCTGCTGCACGCCGACGTCGGCCACGAACAGATCGCACAAGTCATCGCCGACTGGACCGGCATCCCCGCCACCACCATCAGCCGTGGCCAGATGGAACGGCTGACGCAATTGCCCGACGTTCTGCGCGCGCGCATCAAGGGCCAGGACGCGGCCATCGACCGCATCCACAAGCACCTGTTGACCGCCATGGCCGACCTGCGCCGGCCCGGAACGCCCTTGGGCGCATTTCTATTGGCCGGCCCCAGCGGCGTGGGCAAGACCGAAACGGCGCTGGCGCTGGCCGACGCGCTCTTTGGCGGCAGGCAGTTCCTGACGACGATCAATATGTCGGAATTCCAGGAACGGCACACGGTGTCGCGGCTGCTGGGCGCGCCGCCCGGTTATGTCGGGTATGGCGAAGGCGGCGTGTTGACCGAAGCCATCCGGCGTCAGCCCTATTCCATTGTGCTGCTGGACGAAGTGGAAAAGGCCCACCCCGAAGTCATGAGCCTGTTCTACCAGGCCTTCGACAAAGGCGAGCTTGCCGACGGCGAAGGCCGCCAGATCGACTGCAAGAACGTGTTGTTCTTCCTGACTTCGAACCTGGGCTTCGACCAACAGGACGGCCAGCTTGCCGACCTGTCCGAAGACGCCTTGCGCGCCCGCTTGGGCGCCTTCTTCAAGCCCGCTCTGCTTGCGCGGATGCAGCTGGTTCCCTACCAGTACCTGGGCGAAGACGTGCTGGACCAGATCATCCATAGCCGCCTTGAGCGCCTGCGCGTGCAGTTTGCCGCCCGCTACGACGCCACCCTGGACATTACGGCAAGCGCCCGCGACGAGTTGCGCGGACGCTGCATCCGCCACGAAAACGGTGCGCGCCTGCTCGACGCCAGCATCGATGGCGAACTGCTGCCGCCGCTGTCATTAGCCGTGCTGCGGCGGCTGGCTACGGGCGAGTCCATTGGCGGCGCGCATCTGCATTGGGCCGAGGGCGCATTCACCGCCCAGTTGCATTGAGGCCCGACATGGACGCGCAAAGCGTGGCAAACGTTGCCCGCGACATGGCAAGCGCCAGCCGGCCCGACGCGCTGGCGCAAGTGTTCGTGGCCGCCTGCGCGGCAGCGCCCGCCATCTCGGCCGCCTGCCTGTACGCGCGCAACGCCACGGGCGACGCGCTGGTGCCGTTGGCGTCGGCCGGGTCTCCCGGCCCCGACCTGCACGACATCAGCATGGACGCGCTGGACGACCCCCTGGTCTACGCAATGACCAGTGGCAAGCCCTGCCTGGTAGAGCAGATGTCCGCTCTGGTGGGCGTGGGGTCCGGCTTCGAACGGCTGCGTGAACGCCTGGGCACGCGGCATGGCTTGCTGGTCCTGCCCTTGCTCGATGCACGCCGGCAGTCGTTGGCCGTGTTGGTTCTGGCGGGGCCGTCGCTGACCTTGTCCACGTGGCGCGACCACCCCGTCTGGCGTGCCTTGCAAGCGATGCACGAAGCGCTCTTCACACGGCTGCACGCCCAGGCGCATGCCGCCGACGATGCGCGATACCAACAAGCGCTACGCCAGACCCCGGCGGCCGACGCAGGCAAGCAGCGCGCCGCGCGCTTGCTGGCGGCCGAATTCATTGGCGTCAGCGCGGCGGCGAAAGCGGCACGGGAAGCGATGCTGCGTTTCGCGGATTCGGCGTTGGCCGTGCTGCTGACGGGCGAAACGGGCACAGGCAAGGACCACGCCGCCTGGTTGATACACCAGGCCTCGTCACGCAACGGCAAGTTCGTGCCCGTGAACTGCGCGGCCATTCCGCAAGACCTGATCGAAGCCGAGTTGTTCGGCAACGTGCGCGGCGCGTACACCGGCGCCGTGCAGGCGCGTACCGGCCTGGTTGCCGAAGCCGACGGCGGCACGCTGTTCCTGGATGAGATCGGCGACATGCCCATGGCGTTGCAAGGCACGCTGTTGCGGCTGCTCAATGAAAAGAAGTTCCGGCCGCTGGGCGCCACGCGCGAGCACGGCTCGGACTTCCGCCTGATCTGCGCTACCCACCGACCATTGCCGCAGCTGATCCGCGATGGCCGTTTTCGCGAAGACCTGTACTTTCGGATCCGGCAGCTGACGCTGGCCCTGCCGCCACTGCGCGAGCGTCCGGAAGACATTCCCGCGCTGGCCCTGCACACCGTTCTGCAACACAACCGAGAACGGCAGACTCGCGTGGCGGGTATCGCGCCGGACGCCCTCGCGGTGCTGGCGGCGCACGCCCTGCCGGGCAACGTGCGCCAGCTTCGCAGCCTGATCCTGGTGGCGTCCGAAAGAACAGCGCCAGGCCAGGCCATCCGCGCCGACACGCTTGAACTGTCGCAGGGCGACGTGCCGCCGCTGGCGGGTCACAGCGCCGGCGCCGATCTGCTGCATGGCCTGCTGCATACGGACAACCTGCCGCAGGCGCTGGACGCCTTTCAAAGCCTGGTCATCCGTGCGCGCCTGCGGCAAGTCAATGGATCTCGCACCCGGGCGGCCCAAAGCCTGGGTATCCCCAAACGTACGCTGGCGCGCCGCTGTCAGGCGTGGAATCTGGATCGGGAGGACCACACTTCATGAAACTTGCCCCTAGCTTGGTTGTGCTGATGCTGGCCGCGCCCGTCGGGCAGGCGGCCAACGACCTAGACGCGTTCGCGCGCGACTGCACGCAGATCGTGTCCGGCGTTGAACGGCTGGCCTGCTTTGACGCGGCGGCGGGCACACCGCCCACGCTCTCCGCGCCGCTGAGCGGCCATCGGCACACGGTTGCGCTGGACCCGGCCGCAGGCATCCCGTCGACCGCCGAGCCGGCCCCGGCCCCCGACGCGTCGACCGCGCTGCTGCCGCCTTCGGCCCGTGCGTACGACATCGTCAGGCAGAACGAATCGACACGCCCGGAGGACGACAGGTCGTTTTTGATAAGCGACTCGAACGAGCCGCCCGCCGGACAGCAGCGCGTGGTGATTTCCGCGCCCGTGTTGAACATGCGCCCGCCTATCTATCTGGCCATCACCTGCCTGTCCAACATTTCGCGGTTGCAGCTACTGGCCGACCGGCCTTTTGAACGGCACCAGATGTCGGTGCGGCTGTACATGGACGACCGTCCGCTGTCGCCCGCGCGGCCGTGGCGCGTGCTGGACGAAGGCAACGTGGCGGACGCCGGCCGGGGTCTGGTTGCCATCGAACAACTGCGGCCGTTCGTCGCGGGCGCGCGGCTGCGTGTGGAAAGCGACTATGCGCCCGTCAACGGCCTGACGTTCGACGCCACGGGCCTGCAAGCGCTGTTGTCGCGCCAGCGCGAGGCGTGTCACTGGTGACGCACTACGCCCCGCTTGACATGGATGCCCTGCTGGCGCCACTGGATGCCCGCCAGCCCGCCGGCCACTTCGACGAAGAAGACGAAACCTTCCAGGCGATCGACCACGAGATGATCAAACTGGGCGGTCTGCAAGAAGCGCGGCTGGACTGGTTGTACGTGGACGAGGCCGCTCGCCAGTACCTGGCGTCACAGTGCAAACATTTTCGCGTCGCGGGCCACTTGATTTCCGCGCGCATCAAGGCGGGCTCATGGCGCCGCTGGGCCGAAGCGGCCGATGTGCTGGCGGGCATGGTCGAGCACTACTGGGAGACCGGGCATCCCAAGCCCGGCCCGACGGGTTACCTGGGCAAGCGCCGACTGGTGTCCTTGTTGGCCGACCGCCTGCGCGACGCGCTGGAAACGCTGCCGGCCGCCAGTTTCAACCAGGCGGATCAGGCGCGCGCGCAGCAGGCGCTGGACCGGCTTCAGGCCAGTGCGCCCGAGGCCAAGCTGGACCAGGCATTGTTGACCCGATTGGAAGCGCACTTTTCCCGCCGTGTCGAACAGGCCCGCTATCCCGACGCCGCGGCATCGGCCGCCCCCAGAAGAGGTGCCGGGCAACAAGGCGGCCAGGCCATCAGCGAGAGCTTTTTCGGCGGACCCGGTGGGTCTGCCGGGGGGTCTGCTGGCACCCCTGCCAGCCCCTTTTCCAGCGCCGCGCCAACCGCCTCGCTTAGCGCCGGCGACGAGCGCGAGAACCGCCGTTCCCTGTTGAGCGTGGCCGAATTCATCAACCAGCAGGACGCTTACGATCCCACCGGTTACCAGCTGCGCCGCTTCGCCCTGTGGGCGCATCTGCACGCGGCGCCCAACACGCGCCACGGCATGCGCACCGAATTAATGGCGGTGCCGGCCGATATCGTGGACGGCTACGGCGAAGCCCTGGCCGGCAACGCCGTCAACCCGGCGCTGCTGCAACGGGTTGAAAAAAGCGTCGTCGCCTCGCCCTACTGGATACGCGGCAGCTTTCTGGCAGCCGGTATCGCCGCGCGCCTTGAAATGAAGGACGCCGCCGCCGCGATCCGGCTTGCCACGGAACGCTTCGTGCGCCGCATACCCGCGTTAGTGGACCTGAGCTTCAGCGACGGCCGGGCCTTTGTCGACAGCGAAACACTGGCCTGGATCAGCGGCGCGGATGCCCACGACGGCAGCGTCGGCCCGCATCCGGAATTTGCCGCCCTGCGTGAAGAACTGATTGCGCAGCTGGACAGCGACGGTGTCGAAACCGTGCTGCATCGGCTGCAAGAACAACAGGGCAATTCGGAATCGCCACGCCAGCGCGCGTACGCCACCGTCATCGCAGCGGACCTGCTTGCCGCTCGCGGCCTGTCATGGCTGGCTCAGAACCTCTACACGAATGTGGCCGTCACGCTGCGCGCGATGCCCGCCCACGAATGGGAGCCCGAGCTGGCCGAACAATTGAACCCATACCTGCCCGTCCGCCCCGCCAGCGACGCGGACAGCAAGAGCCAAGGAGTCCTGCGATGAAGAATGTGTGGTCGATGATCAAGCGCTACGGCATGCCGGTCGCCAGCCAGTTCAAAAGCGCCATGCCGATCCTGGTGCTGATCGCCATCGTGTTCCTGCTGATCGGCCTTTGGTGGCTGGGCCCGTTCTGGACCTGGCGTGGCCAGCAACCCCTTGCCGATCTGACCTTGCGTATCCTGTGTACGCTGCTGATCCTGATGGCGCCGGCGCTGGGGTGGCTGTGGGCGCTGCGCCGACGCAATCGCCGGCTGGAGGCCGAGCGCGGCGCCTTGGCGCAGCGCGAAGACGACCCGGTGCTGCGCTTCGTGCAGGCGCAAGAGCGCGCGCTGGATCAAAGCCTGAACGTGCTGCGTTCCAACCTGAAGGGCCGCAACGCGATCTACGAGCTGCCGTGGTACCTGGTGCTGGGTCAGGAAAATACCGGCAAGACCAGCTTCATCAACCGATCCAGCCAAAGCTTTTCACTAAGCAACGAGATCAAGGCCGGCGTGCGCCGCGCGTATGCGGACCCGGACCTGGCGTATGACATCGATTGGTGGATGGGTGATGAAGCGGTGTTGATCGACCCACCCGGCGAACTTGTCAGCCAGACAGAGGCCGCGCCCGCGCCCGAAGTCGCGGACCGTGTATCGGATCGGGCCTTGTCCGGCGGCGCGGCAGCTGCTGCTGCTGCTCAGGCCGCCCCGCAAAGCGGCGCGCAAGTCGCCGGCCAAGCCGACGGTCCAGTCACCCCGCAATCTCCCCCACAATCCCCTCCGCAGGCGGCGCCCTTTTCGCGCTCGCTGGGGCAGGTCTTGTTGCCGCCCGGCGCGCACGCAAGACTGTGGGCCGGGCTGTTGGACTGGCTGGGTCGCAACCGCAGCCGGCGCCCGCTGAACGGCGTGGTGTTGATGGTTGACCTGGTGACGCTGCTGAATCAAAAAGCCAGCGACCGCAAGGCCTTGGCGATTCTGCTGCGCACGCGCCTGGCCGAACTAAGCCGCCACCTGGGCACGCGCCCGCCGCTGTATGTGGTCCTGAGCAAGTTCGACCTGCTCAACGGATTCGAACCCTTCTTTGCCCGTCTGCCGCGTGCCGTGCGCGAAGACATCTTCGGCTTCACCTTCACGCTGGACTCGGTGCATGACTACGACGCGTGGCTGGACGAGCTGGCCGGCCGCTATGACGGCTTCATCCTACGCTTGAACGAACAGATATTCGACGCGCTGGGCGAGGCCGCCACGATGCAGGCGCGCGAAGCGCTGTTTTCGCTGGTGCGGCAATTGGCCGGCATGCGGCCGGTGCTGCTGAGCTTTCTGGAAGACGTCCTTGGCAGTGACCGATACATCACGCCCGCCCTGCCGCGCGGCGTGTATTTTTCGTCCGTCTATCAGCAGGGGCTGCTGTGCGACGCCTTCATCAATGCCGCGTCGCAATCGTATGGCCTTGAAGAGGCGCCCGCGCATGCCAAGCCCAGCGGCCGCTCGGTGGTGTATTTTGCGCAGCAGGTGTTCCAACGCATCATCTACCCCGAGGCCGGGCTGGCGGGCGACAACCTGAAGGTCATGGCCGACAAGCGCCGCACGCTGCTGGTAGGGTTTGGCGTGGCCGGGCTGGGCTGCCTGCTGATGGCCGGCGGCTGGTACCACTACCACGGCGTCAACCGCCAGATGGCAATGTCCGTGCTGGAAAAAAGCCGCGAATTCAGCGTCCACAAGATTGACGGCAGCAGCGACCCCACGGGCCGCAACCTGTTGCAGCCGCTGGACCAGATTCGCAGCGCCGTCGCGGTCGTGGGCGATTACCGCAGTGCCTGGCCGGTGGTGTCCGAGCTGGGCCTGTACCAAGGCCGCAAGATCGGGCCTAAGGTCGACGAGGCTTATTTGCAATTGCTGTCGAAGCGCTTTCTGCCGGAGTTGGCCAGCGGCGTCATGCACGCCATCAATAGCGCGCCCTCGGGCAGCAACCAGCAACTGGCGGCGCTGCGCGTCTATCGCATGATCGAAGACCGCGACAACCGCCGCGCGCCCATTGTCGAAGACTGGATGACACAGCAATGGCAGGCCGCCTACCCGGGCCAGGGCTCGGTGCAGAACGGCCTGATGCGGCATCTGGACTACGCCATGAAATATGCCGACGCCGAGCTTCCCCAACACCAGGCGCGCATCGCCGACGTCCAGCAGCGCCTGCGGCAGTTGCCCATGCCGCAGCGCGTCTACATGACGATGCGCGAACAGGCGGGCAAGATCCTGCATTCGCCGCTGGACCTGCGCCATGAGGTCGGCCCGGCGTTCGACATCCTGTACAAGGATCCGGCCGCGCCGGGCAGCACGGCGGGCGCGACCACGCGCATCGATCCGCTGCTGACGGCGGCGGGCTACCACGGCTACTTTGCCGCGCACGGCAAGGACTTTACCGACCTGGCAATGATCGACCGCTGGACGCTGGGCGAGCGCCAACGCATCGACTATTCAGAGGCCGATAAACAGGTGCTGGCCGAACGCGTGCGCGCGCTGTACAGCAGCGACTACATCGACACCTGGCAACGCAACCTGAACCAGCTTGAAGTGGTGGACTTCAACGACCTGGGCCAGGCGGTAACGGTGCTGGGCAATGTCACCAGCCCGGCCGCGCCGCTGCGCCGGCTGCTCGAGACCGTGCGCGACAACACGGTATTGAGCCCGCCCTCGCCCGGGGTCGCCACGCCGGGCCAGCCCACCGACAAGGTCGAGCCGGTGACGGCCAATGCCATCACCGGCGCCAACGTTCCGCAGGTGGCGGTCATTGCGCGGCCGTTTGCGCCCTTGTCGGAACTGCTGCTGTCCAAGGGCGACAAGCCTTCGTACCTGGACGAAAGCATGGGCGCCATCGGCCGCGTCCACGACACGCTGAAAGGCGTGCATGACAGCGCTGAACCCGGCAAGGCCGCGCTGGCCGTCGTGCTGGACCGCTTTGCGCTCAAGGGGGCCGACCCCATCGGCAACCTGCAACGCGTGGCGGTGGGCCTGCCCGAACCGCTGAACCGGCAAGTGAAAAAGCTGGCGGACGAATCCTCGCAGGTGCTGCTGATCGAGGCGCTGAAGGAACTGGGACGGCGGTGGGACACCGACGTCTACCGCTATTACCAGGAACGGCTGGCCGGGCGCTACCCGTTCAATCCGAACAGCCGCGTGGACGCCTCGCTGGAAGACTTCACGGCGCTGTTCGGGCCGCAAGGCAGGCTGGCGCAGTTCAAGGAGCAATACTTGAAATTGTTCTTTGACGACAACCTTGAAGCCTTGTATTCGGAACGCCGTGGCGGGTACCTGGTGCGCATGGACGTGCTGGAGCAGCTTGAGGCAGCCGACCGAATCCGCGATGCCTTCTTCAACAGCCGAGGGGCGCTGGGCGTGCAGTTCAGTATCGAACCGCTGGGGCTGACGTCCAGCCGGCGCAGCAGCGTGCTAAGCGTCGAAGGGCAGTTGATTGCCTACAGCCACGGGCCTAGCAATAGCGTCGGCCTGATCTGGCCGAACAATCTGGGCGACTCGACGGAAAGCCGCATCACGCTGGTCAGCGCGGCGGGCACCAGCAGCGGGCTGGTGTATCGCGGGTCGTGGTCGATGTTTCGCCTGTTGAGCCAGGCGCGCCTGGACAGCGCAACGGCCAATAGCGTGGACCTGAGCTTTTCCGCCAACGACGGCGCGATGCGCTATCGCATCACGGCCGAGAAATCCAACAACCCGTTCACGCAAGCGAGTTTTGACGGGTTCGTTTTGCCGCAAACGCTGCTGGCCGAGGCATCCAAGCCGACGCCGGCTCCGCCCGCGCCCCTCTTCACACCGGCGGCCAACCCCAAGGCAAGCACGCCCAAGGGGCCGACGCGTTCGCCCCCCAAGGCAGGGGCCGCGCTGCCCAAGCTGGCCATCAATGCGGCACCGCGCTGATGAATCTTGGGAACGCCGCAGCGGCATTTTGCAATGCACGCCATGAGCAACCGGCATCCAGGCTGGCGCGGCTGCTGTCGGCCGGCAACCGAAACCGACCGGCTCGTGCAAACGGCTGAAGTCGGCTCGGTCCGGCGGGCAACTGGACCCGGCAGGATCCAGCAATTGGCCGATGCCGGCCCGGTCCGGCGCGTCCGGTGTACGGCTTACTGCTGCTGGCGGCGCTGTTCCAGTTCTTTCAGGCACTGGGCAACGCCGGCCTGCATCTGCGCGTTGGACACCGCCGCGCGGTCAGACACTTCACGGCAGCGCACATACTGCGCACGGCTTTCCTCGGTGTCGCGCATGACTGGCGGGGGTGCGCTCGGGTCAGGCGTGACGGTCATGCGCAAGGTCGACGGCGGCGACTGGCTGCCGTCCTTGGAAGGCATGCTGGGAAATTGCATTTCCTGGGAAGCGGGCGCGGGGCTTTGCATGGACTGTGCATGCGTCACGCTTGCGGCGCCCAGCGTGCAAAGCGCGGCGAACACGGCGGCAGGAACGGAGAATTTCTTCATGGGGACCTCTTCTTTAATGGGCAAGCGCCCTTGGCGACCGGATTGTGGATGCGCGGCCGCCCGGGGCGCGCCGGCTAATCGTAGCGCCCGGTGCGCGCTCTCGTCGTGCCAAACCGCTACAAGCGCCCCCGCAGTTGTTTCGCGCCGTTTCCGACCCGGCCATGCCATCGGGCATTGGGGCGGCCCCAGATGGCTGGGTCCGAAGCAAAGCTCGGGGCTAAATCCGGGGCTAAATCCGGGCCTGAACCCGGGGCCAAATCTGGGGCTAAATCCGACGCTGAATCTGGGCCTGAATCCGGTGCTACGCCTTGGGCGCAGACCCGGACCGCGACGTACGCAGCGGCGCCAGCAAGGACGACAAGCCGTTGTGATCCAGTTCATGCATCAGCGCCAGCAGGCGGCCCAGCTCGCCGGGCGGAAAGCCCTTGCGCGCGAACCACGCCAGGTAAGGGCCGGGCAGGTCGGCGATGAGTCGCCCTTTGTACTTGCCGAACGGCATGTCGCGGGTCACCAGCAGGTTGAGCAGTTCAGGGTCCATGGCGCATCAAGAGATTGAGCCGGCAGTCTACCCCAGCCGTTCTGCCTTGCCATGCACCCTTCCCGCAACGGATTGCGGCGCTTTACATCCCGTTTCAGCACCCTCCCGTTACTGTCCGTATCGTGAATCCGGCAGGACATGTTCCGGCAAAAACACTAACCCACAGGAGCTCGCCATGATGAAAACCACCCTGACCTGCACCCTGAGCCTGGCCTTGCTTGCCGGCTGCGCGCCCTTCAAGTCGCATGACGCGCGCGATACGCCCGCCGATAACCACACCGCCCGCAATGCGCTGGACTGGCCAGGCAGCTACGAAGGCACACTGCCCTGCGCGGATTGCCCCGGCATCAAGACGCGCTTGACACTGCTCAAGGGCGACCGCTACGAGCGCCAGACCCAGTACCTCGACCGTGAGCCGCAACCCGAAATCGTGACCGGCACGTTCAGCTGGGAGTCGGACGGCAGCACCATCCGCCTGGACGCTTCCGGCGACAGCCAGCGCTACTTCGTCGCCGAGAACCAGGTGACGATGCTGTACCGCGACGGCACCCGCCCCACGGGTCCACTGGCCCCGCACTACGTGCTGCGCCGCGCGCAATAAGGCGCGGGTCGGGCTTCGTGCCGGCGCGAAAGCACGCGGACACAGGTGCGACTTCCAGGAGGCAGGTGCGGCGGTGTGCGGGCGCCAATCCCGCAATGCACAGGCGCCGCCGATCCGGCTATTCTTGAGGGCAAACCGCTGCGCCCTGACGGCGCGGCGCATACCGATCAAGGAAGCCATGAAGACCGACCACGAGCTGCTTTCCGCATTCGCCCCCACCGGCACGCTGCGCGCGTCCATCAACCTGGGCAATCCCATTCTGGCCAACACCGACCCGGCCACCGGCCAGCCGGTTGGCGTCTCGGTGGACCTGGCCACGGAACTGGCGCGGCGCCTGGACGTCAAGCTGGAATTGGTGGTTTTCAAATCGGCCGGCGAATCGGTCAACGCGGTGGCGGCCGAGCAGGCGGACGTGGGGTTCTTCGCGATCGACCCCTTGCGTGGCGAACAAATCGCCTTTACCGCCCCCTACGTCGTGATCGAAGGCGCCTACCTGGTACGCGACGATTCGCCGATCACCGCCATGGAACAGGTCGACAGCCAGGGCGTGCGAGTGACGGTCGGCAAAGGCAGCGCCTACGACCTGTACCTGACGCGCGAACTGAAGCACGCCGAGATCTTCCGCGCGCCGACCTCGCCCGCCGTCGTCGATACCTTCATGAAAGAAAATCTGGAAGTGGCCGCGGGCGTCAAGCAGCAGCTGCAAGCCGACGCCGCGCGCCTGGGCGGCCTGCGGCTACTGGACGGCCATTTCATGCTGATACGCCAGGCAATGGGCGTGCCCAAGAGCCGGGGCGAGAAGGCCAGCGCGTATCTGTCGGCCTATGTGGAAGCGATGAAGAAGGCCGGGTTCGTGGCCGACGCGCTGGCGCGTCACAAGATCCAGGGCGCGGCGGTGGCGCCGCTCGAAGCGACGGGGGCCTGAGCCGGATCGTTCTGGCGGGCGCGCCCCGCCGCTTCGTTATGCGAGCGACGCGGGCGGGGCGTTGTCCAAGGTGACGTCCGGTGCGCTATCCGGTGCGCTATCCGGTGAATTAGCAGGTGCGCTAGCCGGTGTGATGTCCGACACGCGGGCTCCGAGGTGATGTCCGATGCGATGTCCGATGCGATGTCCGTTGTAATGTCCGATGTCCGCGCCTACCCCGGTGTCCCGCCCTGCCCCTCGCCCAGGCTTGCACTCAGCATCTCTCGCAGCTTGAACTTCTGGACCTTGCCCGTGGGCGTGGTCGGCAGTTGGTCCAGCACTTCCAAGCGCTCGGGAATGTACTGCCTGGTCACGCCGAAGCCTTTCAAGAACTGCACCAGATCCTGCAAGCTCAACACCTGCCCGGGCTTGAGCGTGACCACCGCGCAAGCGCGCTCGCCCAGGCGCGCGTCCGGATACGCCGCGATGGCGGCCATCTCCACAGCGGGATGCCGATACAGCAGCGACTCGATTTCAACCACGGGGATGTTCTCGCCGCCTCGGATGATCACGTCCTTGCTGCGCCCCGTAATGCGCAAGTAGCCGTCGGCGTCGATGCGGGCCATGTCGCCCGTATCGAACCAGCCGTCGGCGTCGGTGGCGTTCAACTGCGGCCGCTTCAGGTAGCCGCCAAAATTGGAGCATGACCGTAGCCAAAGCTGGCCTTCGACGCCGGCGGGCAAGGCTGCGCCCGACGCGTCCCTGACTTTGATTTCAACGCCGGGCAGTGGCTTGCCGTCGGTGGTGCAGGCCCGCGTGTCGTCATCGTCCAGCAGGGTCAACGTGACCGCGCCGTTTTCCGTCATTCCCCAGGCCGAGATGATTTTCGCGCCCAGCGCGCGAGTGGCCTGTTCGACAAGGGGGCCGGGGATGGGCGCGCCCGCGCAAAGAAAGACGCGCAGCGTGGGCACCGTCAAGCCCGACTGCGCCACCTGACGTGCGATATCCGTCAGGAACGGCGTCGATGCCATGCTGAACGTGACGCCCAGTTCGCGCATCAGCGCAACGGCTTTCTCGGCATTCCAGATATCCAGCGTGACGGCGCTCGCGCCCAGGTAGAACGGCATCATCAAGCCGTACATAAAGCCGGTCTGGTGCGCCATAGGCGAGCCCATCAGCACAACATCGTCCGAGCCCAGGCGCAGCCGCTCGGCGTAAGCGGCGATGTTGGACAAGCAGGTGTTGGCGGTGTGCATGACGCCCTTGGGCTCGCCCGTGGTGCCAGACGTGTACATCAGCTGTGTGACGTCATCCGGGCCGGGGCGGGATTGGGTCAGGATGCGTTCGGCATCCGGCTCGCGTTCCCATTCAGGCCCCGCCAGCAGCGCCTGGAAGCTGTCGGCGCCCTGGCCACCGACCACGATCACATGCTGTAGCGCCGGCAGATCCGCGCGCAAGCCGGCCACCATCTCCGGGTAGTCAAAGCCCCGAAACCGATGCGGCACGATCAGCACGTGCGCTTCGCCATGGCGCAGCATGAAAGAGAGTTCACGCTGCCGAAAAATATGCATCAGCGGATTCATCACCGCGCCGATGCGCGAGCAGGCCAGATACGTGACGACGAATTCCCAGCCATTGGGCAGTTGGCACGCCACCACGTCGCCGCGCCCGACGCCCAGGCGCGCCAGCCCCACGGCAGCGCGGTCGGCCAGCGCCGCCAGTTCGCGATAGGTGAACGTGCGCTGCGTGCCGGCGTCGGACTGCACGGCCGTCAATGCAACTTTGTCGGGATGCGCCGCCACGCATTTGTCCAGCAGGTCGTTGATGGTCAGGTCCCGCCACCAGCCGCGCGCGATGCTCAACGCCCGGCGCGGTGCAATCAATACGGCGTCAAATTCCATGGATGCGTCTCCCAGAGAGGTTGCAAGGAATGCGGGGATATCAAGCGGGCACGACGCGTCGACCCGCGCGCTCGCGAGCGATGATGATTTTCATGATTTGCGCGGTGCCGTCGCCGATCTGGAATCCCAGCACGTCGCGTAGCCGTTGCTCCATCAGCCCGTGGTCGTATCCGCCATGGCCGAACGTCAGCAGGCATTGATGCACCACGTCGTACGCCAGCTTCGGTGCCCACCATTTGCACATGGCGGCTTGCGCGCTGTGGGGCAGGTTGCGGTCCTTCAGCCACAAGGTCTGAAGGCACAGCAGCCGCGCCGCCTCAAGCTGGGTTTCGGCCTCGGCCAGCGGATGCGACACGCCCTGGAATGCGGTCAAGGGTTTGCCGAAGGCCTCGCGCTGGGCGGCATACGCCCACGTCTCATCCAGCGCTGCGCGCGCCACCGCCAGCACCTGTAGCCCGATCAGCGCGCGCGAATAATCAAAGCCCTGCATGACCTGGACAAAGCCGTGGCCTTCCTGCCCCAGCCGGTGGTCCGCCGGCACCCGCACGTTTTCGAAGAATAGCGAGCCACGTCCGATGGCACGCTGCCCGTGGCAGTCAAAGCGGTTGCGCGTGATGCCGGGCAAGTCCATCGGCACCAGCAAGGCCGTCACGCCATGCGCGCCCGATTCCACGGTGCCACTGCGGCCGAACACGATGGCGGCGTCGGCTTGGTCCGCGGCGGAGATGGATGTTTTTTCACCGTTGACCACGTAGTGCCCGTCCACGCGCTCGACCCGCAGCCGCAGGTTGGCGGCATCCGAACCGCCGCGCGGCTCGGTCAAGGCAATGGACAGCAACGCATCGCCCTGCGTCAGCCGGGTCAGCCACGGCGCGGCGACCTCGCGCTGGCCATGCTGCGCCAGGATCTGCCCATTCAACGAAGCCAGCAGATTGACGTAGGAAAAGCTCAAGTCGGCGCGCGCGATCTGCTCGTGGATGACGCCGGCCGCGATGCAGCCCAGGCCCTGTCCGCCGCGGTCCTCGGGCAACTCGGGCGCGATGAACCCCAACTGCCCCATTTCGCGCATCAGGCCGCGATCCAGCACGCGGGTCCTGTCGCGCTCCAGGTAGCCGGGCGCCACGCGGCCGTCCGCGAATCGCCCCGCGTGCTCGGCCAAGACGGACAGGTCTTCGTCGATGTACGGATTCATGTTGTCTCCTCCGGCGCGCCGGTCGTTGCGGCGCAGGCTCGGTTATTTCGCGTAGCGGCGGAAATCCGGTTTGCGCTTTTCCTGGAAGGCGCGCACGCCCTCGCGGGATTCCTCGGTGTCGTAATAGAGTTTCAACGCGTACATGCCCATGCCGGCGATGCCCGCCTGATGCGCCGTGTCCATATTGAACGAGCGCTTGGCGATGGCGATGGCAGTGGGGCTTTTCTCCATGATCTCGGCGCACCACCTGGCCACTTCGTCGTCCAGTTGCTCGTGCGGCACAACGGCGTTGACCAGGCCCATGGCCAAGGCTTCCGAGGCCGGATAGCGCCGGCACAGGTACCAGATCTCGCGCGCCTTCTTTTCGCCCACGACGCGCGCCAGGTACGCGGTGCCGTACCCCGGGTCCACCGACCCGACCTTCGGGCCCACCTGGCCGAACACGGCTTTATCGGACGCGATCGTGAAGTCGCAAATGGTGCACAGCACGTTGCCGCCGCCGATGGCGTAGCCCTGGACGCGCGCGATCACCGGCTTGGGCACGTCGCGGATGGCGCTGTGCAGTTCTTCCATGGGCAGGCCGATGGTGCCGCGTCCGTCGTACTGGCCGGCGTGCGCGGATTGGTCGCCGCCGGTGCAGAACGCCTTGTCGCCCGCGCCCGCCAGCACGATGACGCCGATGTCGGGCGCGTAGCCGGCGCGGTTGATGGCGTGAATGAGTTCGTCACAGGTGCGGCCACGAAACGCGTTCATCTTTTCGGGCCGATTGATCGTGATCCAGGCGGCGCCATCGCGCACGTCGTAGAGAATATCTTCGTAGTCCATCTTGGCTCCTCAAGGGGCATGCGAAAGCGATGTCGTCCGCCTTCAGCCGTTCATCGTCAA
Organism: Achromobacter sp. RT286_PF; assembly: GCF_059760425.1. Classification (NCBI taxonomy): domain Bacteria; kingdom Pseudomonadati; phylum Pseudomonadota; class Betaproteobacteria; order Burkholderiales; family Alcaligenaceae; genus Achromobacter; species Achromobacter sp. RT286_PF. The sequence goes on along the minus strand of NZ_JCBAMR010000028.1, from coordinate 32,395 downwards.
ACCGCCCGACACGCTCAATACCTGCCCGGTGATGTAGGCGGCGTCGTCGCTGGCAAAGAACAGGATTGCGCCGGGCAGGTCGTCCGGCTGGCCGATGCGGCCCAAGGGAATGGCGCGGGTAAACGCCTCAAGCAATTTCTCGGGGTTGCCGGCGCCTTCCTTGTAATCGGCGAACAGCGCGGTGTCCGTCGGGCCAGGACACACCACATTGACCGTGATGCCATGGCGCGCGTGCTCGCGGGCGATGGTCTTGGAAAACGCCACCAAGCCGCCCTTGCACGCCGCGTACACCGCTTCGCCCGAAGACCCGACGCGCGCCGCGTCCGACGCGATGTTGACGATGCGCCCCGCCTTGCGCGCCGCCATGCCGGGCAGCACGGCGTGGTGCAAATGCAAGGCGCCCACCAGGTTGATGGCGATCAGCCGTTCCCATTGCGCGGGTTCCGTCTTGGTGAATGGCTTGAACACGTCCCACCCGGCGTTGTTGACCAGGATGTCGATGGGCCCCAGCACGGTTTCCGTTTCGGCGATGGCCGCGTCCACCTCGTGGCGCTGAGTAATGTCACAAGCGATGGCCAACGCGCGCCCGCCCGCCGCTTCGATCTTTTCGGCTACCCGCCGCGCATGCTCTTCGTTCAAGTCCAGCACGGCCACGGCGGCGCCTTCCCTGGCGAAACGCGCGCAGGTCGCGCCCCCTATCCCCCCACCGCCGCCCGTTACCACAGCCGTCTTGCCTGCCAGTCTTTGCATGATTTCCTCTGCGCGGGTTGCAGGCTTGGTATCCTTGCCAACGAATCAGGCCAAGCCCATATACGTAAACATGTTGACGTATATTAGAGACTTGGCGACGCCGCATCAAGTTGCGAAACACGGTACGAAGCTTATGAAAAACCCTAATAAAAACACCGAAATTGCCAGAATGGAGTTAGCCAACCGGTTGTTCTTCCGGTTATACCAATGCGCCAACATGCTGCATAAAACAGGTAGCCGAGCGGTGGAACACCTGGGGCTGACCACGCAGCAATGGGCGGTATTGGGCGCGTTATCGCGGCCAGAGGCGGCCGACGGCATGAGCGTGGGCGATCTGGCGCGCTACCTGATGGTCAGCCGCCAGAGCCTGTCGGGTTTGCTTGGCCGGATGGAGCGTGACGGCCATATTGGCAGTGCGCCGGATGGGCGCGACCGGCGCTCGCGCTTGATCACGATGACGCCATCCGGTCGCAAAGTGTGGGTGCACGACGCCGTTCCGCGCATCCATGATTACTACGAAGACGCGCTGGCCGACTTCTCGGTTGGCGACCTGAGCCACACGCTGCACTATCTGTTGAAGCTGCTGGAGAACATGCAAGGCATGGACAAGGACGCGCCGCAAGACGACGCGCCCTGACCTTGCTCGCCGGGCTAGTGGCTGATCATCCAGGGCCTGGCGCCCGCGAAGGATTTCGCCCCGTCGGTGCTGGTTCGCGTCTTGCCGGACGCACGGCCGCCCGAGCAACACCCGCAGTTCATGCCATGGCCCGCGCGCGAGCTTCGCGGCTCGTTTGCGCTGCGTTCATTGACCGCGCGCGCGCGGTTCACGGCGGACGACAAGGCCGAAATGGCCGGCGCGCCGCCGATGATGCGCGCGAACAACGCGCCGCATTGCGGGCACGCGGCCGGGTCGCGCCATTGCGCCAGCGGCCGCAACGCGGCAAAGTCGCCGCATCCGCCGCAGGAATAGTCATACATGGGCATCGCGGTTCTCCTGGCGGTCGCGTGACAGCGGCATGTCTACCCCGCCTTTTATATGTTTGATCGGCCCGGATGCCGAGGGCTGGATATCGAAGTCGAAGATCTCGGTGGGCAACCACAGCGTGGCGCAGGAATTGGGGATGTCGACCACGCCGCTGATGTGGCCTTGCACGGGCGCGCAGCCCAGAAGCGAATAGGCCTGGGCGCCGGAATAGCCGAATTTCTTCAGGTATTCGATGGCGTTCAGGCACGCCTGCCGGTACGCCACGTTCACGTCCAGGTAGTGCTGCTTGCCTTCTTCGTCCACCGAGATGCCTTCGAAGATCAGGTAGTCCTTGTAGGCCGGGGTGATGGGGCTGGGCTTGAAGATCGGGTTCTTGATGGCGTATTTTTCCATGCCGCCCTTGATGAGCGACACGCGCATGTGCACCCAGCCCGCCATTTCGATCGCGCCGCAGAACGTGATTTCGCCATCGCCCTGCGAGAAGTGCAGATCGCCGACCGACAAGCCGCCGCCGTCGACGTACACCGGGAAGAACACGCGGGCGCCGCGCGACAAGTCCTTGATATCGCAGTTGCCGCCGTGCTCGCGCGGCGGCACGGTACGTGCGCCCTCGGCTGCTGCGCGGTCGCGGTCAGCACCTTGCAATGCGCCCATGTGGGCCGTCTTGGGCGCGGGCGGGTTCGCCAGCGGCGGTAAACGGTTGGGGTTGGTGTCGATCAGCGCCTGTTCGCGCCGGTTCCACGTTTGCAGCAGCTTCTTGTCCGGCAGGCAGCCGATCAGGCCCGGGTGGATCAGACCCGCGAAATTCACCCCGGGGATATGGCGGGACGACGTGAACATGCCGTGAAAATCCCAGATGGATTTTTGCGCATGGGGGAAATGTTCGGTCAGGAAACCGCCCCCGTTATTACGGCTGAAAAAGCCGTTGAACCCCCACAGGCTGTCCGGCTTGGCGCCGATATCCAACAGGTCAACCACCAGCAAGTCACCGGGTTGCGCGCCTTCTACGCCCACCGGCCCCGACAGAAAGTGCACGGTGGACAGGTCCACATCGCGCACGTCGTCGGCGCTGTCGTCGTTCTTGATGGCGCCGCCGGTCCAGTCATAGGTTTCCAGCACGAAGTCGTCGCCCGGCTTGACCCAGACGGCCATGGGGATATCGGGGTGCCACCGATTATGGATGTGCTTGTTTTCGTAAGGGGACTGGTCCAGGTCGACCGTAATGAGGGGTGTCGTCATTCTCTTTCATCTCCAACGTACGTGTTGATAAAACAGAACAGCAGCCAAGAAGGCGCCCGATCCCGTTGCGGGTCGGGTCATTTTGAAAATGTGACCGGTGATTGATGTGCTGATTGATGTGCTGATTGATGGTAGACGCGTTCGGGCGATTCACCATACTGGTTTTCCATGCAGTGGCAGGCGTGCGGCGCACCATGCCACGGGGCATTTTTCGCACCAGTTATGATGCACACCACGTCATACCAAGGCTTTTCGCATGGCAGCAAACCCCCGCCGGCCCCTGGCCGTTTTTTTGATCCTGACGGCATGCGCCGCCGGGTCCGCGCACGCGGACGACGCGTGCGTGTCGCGCGTCGACGAGCAACTGCGCACGATCAAGCGCGCGCAGGATGTGCAGCGCACGCGCGAAGCCGCCAACAATCTGCAATTGAACCGCGAGCTGTGCCAGGGTCGGCTGGACCTGCTGGATGCCCGCTATGCGCTGGTCGATGATTTCGAGGCGTGCCGCCGCAACGGCACGACGTTCTCGGAGTCGGTCGTGCGCGACCTGACTCGCGCGTCGGACAAGTTGGCCGACGCAAAGGCGGCGTGGGTCCGCACCTGCGGCCGCCAGATGAAAGACTGACCGCGGACCCACCGCAGAACAGACGGCAAGCGGGGTCGCAGGGCCGACCGGTCGGTCAATAAGCCCATTGGCCCTTGCCCTCCGTTGTGCCGCCGCCTTGCCGATCGCTCAGATCGTCATTTCCAATTCCACGCTTTGCGGGTAGAAAATGGCGCGGCTGGGATCGAAGCCGTAACGCGATTCGAACTGCGTCGCGTCGGCCGCCAGCGCCAGAACGGACTCCAGGATGAAATCCGCCTTGGCGTCCGGCAACAGCACACTGAAGTTCAGGCGGATGAAGCCGGGCTTTTCAATCTCGCGACCATCCAGGATGGCTTGCCGCATCTGCCGCGACTGCGCCGGCCCGATATCAAGAAGCCGGTGCACATACGGCCCCGCGCAGGCGCATCCCCCGCGCGCCTGGATGCCGAAACGGTCGCTTAACATGCGCGTCACCAATTGCTGGTGCACATAGCCGCCCTTGCCGTCGCGTACCCGAAACGAGAAGATCGGCAAGCGCTCGGCCGTCAGCGAGCCCAGCAATTCCAGGGGTTCCGCGCCTTGCCAGGCGGCAAGCGCGCGCTGCACGAAATGCGCGTTGCGCTCACGCATGAAGTCGGCGCCCAGCGCTTCCTTGACCAGCAGCACCAAGGCGGCGCGGATGTCGCCCACCACGTTGGGCGTACCCGCCTCTTCGCGCGATTCCAGGCTGGCGCTGTAGTCATGACCCTCGGGCGACACGAATTTGACGGTGCCGCCGCCCGGCCAGGTGGGCGTGGTGTCGATCACCGCATCGCGGCGAACGATCAGCACACCGGATGCGCCCGGCCCGCCAATGAATTTATGCGGCGAGAACACAATGGCGTCGATGTGCGCGTCCGGCGCGGGCGACATACGGACCGGCAGGTACGGCGCGCCGCCCGCGTAGTCCCACAACATTTTGGCGCCTGCCTGCTTGACGCGCCGGGTGATGCCGGCCACATCGGCCACGATGCCGGTCACGTTCGACGCGGCCGACAACGCGCAGATCAGCAGCGTGCCGGCGGGCGCGTTCAGCGCGGCGTCCAGCGCCGCCAAGTCGGGACCGCCCTCGGCGGCTTCGGCAACTTCCACAATCTGCGCGCCGCATTCGCGCCACGGCAAGATGTTGGAATGGTGCTCGTACGGGCCGATGATGACGCGGACGGGCTTGCCTGCCGCTACCGCCGCTTGCACGCCAAACAAATGCACCAGGCGGTTGATGCCCGCCGTGGCGCCGGACCCGGCGAAGATCACGGCATGGGCGTCGGTGGCGCCGCAGCAACGCGCGACAGCGGCGCGGGCCTCGCGGCGCAAGCGGGTAATGAAACCGCCGCAATACGAGGCTTCGGTGTGCGAATTGGCGTAATACGGAAGCACTTGTTCCATGACAAAGCGCTCGACCTGCATCAGCGCGCGGCCCGAGGCCACGTAGTCGGCATAGACCAGCGGCTTGCGGCCAAACGGGCCGTCGACGAACGCGTCTTTGCCAATCAGGCCATCGGCAAGCTGGGCCGCGATGTCGGGGGATGCCAGGCTATCTTGAAACTGCTGCAAGGGACTTGCGGTGTTTGAGGCCCCGGCCGTGGCCGAGGCATTAAGCGTCGTCATGATGAGTCTTCCAATTGATGCGAAATATCATACGATGGAAGCCGACAACAAACATCACCGTTATTTTGCGTAAATCGATATAACTTGGGTCATATGAACGAACGGATGGAGAAAATAGACAAGCTTGATCTAAGCATCATTGCTTGCCTGCAAAAAGACGGTTCCCTGTCCCAGCGCGAGCTGGCCGACCGGGTCGGCCTTTCGCAGAACGCGTGCTGGCGTCGGCTACAGCGCTTGAATGCCTGCGGCATCATTCGCGGCACCCGCGCCGAGGTCAGCCTGGTGGCGCTGGGGCTGGACCTGACCGTGTTTGTGATGATCCGGACCAGCCACCACGCCAAGGCCTGGGCCGACGGCTTTCGCCAACACGTCGAGCGCCTGCCGGAAGTGACCGAGTTCTATCGCATCGGTGGCGATTGGGACTACCTGATCAAGGTGGTCTGCCGGGGCATGGCCGGCTACGACCGCTTCTACCAAAAGCTCATCACAGACTTCGAACTGTCGACTGTGACGGGCTTTTTCAGCATGGAAGCCATCATTGAAAACCGGCCGCCCGATCTGCGGCTGTTGGAGGCCTGAAGGGGCTACGTCGGTGGGCCAGGGCGGGAACTTTTGCGTACGATGCGGTTCGAACGCCAGTGCCGCCCGCACTATCCCGGAGACCCCCCAGGCCATGATTCTTTAAGCACTCCCTTTGATTTCCCTTTGCCCTGCAGTCCGCTGCCCTATGGCCGCTGCCGCGCAAAGCGTTTCATTATTTCGGAGAGCTTTCCATGGCCCGGTCATCCAGCGCGCCGCCCCCGGCGCAACCCTTGACGCATTCCGCGTCGCCCTTCCTTGGTTTGCAGCATGTCAGCTTCGCGCTGCCCGACGGCCGCGTGCTGCTAGACGACGTCACCCACGACTTCGCGCCCGTCCGCCATGGCGTCATCGGGCGCAACGGCGCGGGTAAATCAGTGCTGCTGCGTGTCATGCTCGGCACCCTGCCGCCGCAGTCCGGCCGCGTTGTGCGCCACGGGAAACTGGCCCATGTGGCGCAGACGCCGGCTTGGCCCGATACCGCCACGCTGGCGGATGTTGCGAGCCTGGGTCCCGTGTTTCGCGCCTTGGCCAATATCGAAGCAGGCAGCACCGACCGGGCAGACTTTGACTTGGCGGAAGGCCATTGGCTGATCCATCAAGACTGGGCGCGCATGCTTGCCGACGCCGCCCTGCCTAACTGGCAACCCGCACATCCCGCCTGCGCGGCAAGTGGCGGCGAGTTGACCCGCGTGGCACTGGCCGGCGCCTTCCTGCAAGGCGCCGACGCCCTGTTGCTGGACGAACCCACCAACCACCTGGACACGCGCGCCCGCGATTGGCTGACAGAAAAAATCCACGCATGGCGCGGCGCGCTGATCGTCGTCAGCCACGACCGCCGCTTGCTGGACGCCATGGACAGCATCGTCGAACTGGACAACGCCGCCCTTCGCGGCCACGCCGGCAACTACAGCGCCTGGCGCGCGCAACGCGACAGCCAGGACGCCGCCGCGCACACGGCCCTGGCGCATGCGCGCCATGAACGCGCCAAGGGCCTGCGTGCGCTGCGGCAACAGCACGACGCCCAGCAGCAGCGCACCGCACGCAACAGCCGCAACGCCCGCGAAACCAATCAGGCCGCCGTGTTGCTGGGCGGCAAAAAGGCCAGCGCGCAAGCGCACGCGGGACGTGATCGCCAGCGCCGTCAGGACGCCGCCGCCGCCTTGGACGTCGCCGTCAGACAGGCCGCCTCGCGGGTCCCCACGGCCGCGGAGGTTGCGCTGGCAATGCCCGATACCACGGTGCCGGCCGGGCGGCGCGTTCTACACCTGGAGGCCGCCCTGCCCCCGTGGCCGCCCCGCGCCAAACCGCTTAGCTTGACCTTGGACGGCCCGTTCCGGCTGGCAATCCAAGGCCCCAACGGCTGCGGCAAAAGCACACTGCTGGCGATGTTGGCCGGTGTGCTTGCCCCCCGTGCCGGCCGCTGCGACGTGCGCGTGCCCACCGCGATGCTGGACCAGGCCGCAAATGCATTGCCTGCAAGCGCATGGCCTGCAAACGCATTGCCCGCAAGCGCATTGCCGGCAAACGAATTGCCGGCAAACGCGTCGCTATTGCAAACCCTGGAGGCGCAGGGCGCGCCGCTGTCACCGGGCGAACTGCGCAGCCGACTGGCCCTGCTGGGCCTGGGCGCAGCGCAGGTCCAGGCGCCCGCAGCCACGTTAAGCGGCGGCGAACGCATCAAGGCCGCGCTGGCCTGCGCGTTGTGGCGCAAGCAACCCGCGCAGTTGCTGTTGCTGGACGAACCCACGAACCACCTGGATATGGCCTCGGCGCAGGCGCTGGAAGACGCGTTGGCGCATTACCCCGGCGCCATGGTGGTGGTGTCGCACGATGCGGCGTTCCTGGACCGGATCGGCCCAACGCACTATTTAACGTGCGGCGACGACGGGACGTGGTCGCTACGGGAAAGCGCTCCTGCATAGATTTTTCAGACGCCGGAGGTGGCCTCTGCCATGTCGGTTAGTCGCGCCTGGCGAGGCGGCGCCTTGCGCTTTTTAGCAAAGACGAACACGTGCTGAAAGTCGTCGTCCACGCGATGAATGTCAGCCTGCACCCCGACAATCGGCGGCACGAACGATTCGAAATACTCGCGTACTACGGGCATCACTGGAAACGGTGCCCGATCCGGTCGGTCGTTATAGCCCAGCACCAGCAGGCCACCCGGCTTTAATACGAGTTCGCATTGCGTCAGCAGACGCCTGAACTCGGCTGCGTTATTAATACCGAAACCCAACAAGCCGTTTGCCACCACCACATCGAATGCGTTCGGGCCATAGTGATCCGCCATGTGGATGGCGCTCCCCGTCCAATGGCTACCCGGCCGCCCATAAACTGCCTTGCGCGCCTCGATATCCAGCGAATGAAACTGGCATAGCAATAAGCGCGGGTAATGCCAGTTGTGCTTGTCGATGCCCACGAACAGGGTTTTGATGTCGTGGTCCGCTACGGCCGCCATTTCATTCAGATAACCGAATACGGATTCCTCCAAAAAGTCGCGGTTCGGCGCGCGAAGGCGGAAATCGATATTCAACCGTTCGGCCGTTCTTGGGGACAACTTGAACAGCACCCGCTTAAGTAACGTCTTGAGATCCCGCATCCCACTTCCATTTTTATTGTGATTTTCAAGGGCTTTGGCATCAAGGCGGCCCGTGTCCGACTTGAGGCCAAAGCGATTGAAAAATGATAGGGAGCGGACGCGCAAGAACTATCAGAAGATTCCCAATCAGCACCAGGACGATTACTAAAATGAATCTGAGTAGCCCTCGACTCTCGCACCGCTTGTAGGTGTGCGCCCGGCACTGGCCCTTATTACCCAGGGTTATCCCGAATGCCTGCATAACAACAAATCGTCAATAATTCGCCAACGTTTTGTCATCGATCCGTCCCTTTACACGTGCCATGTCTACCTCCATCCGGGACGCCATCGTTTCTTCCGCCCATCTGGCCACGTCCGCCCCGCAGTTATCCGAGGTGGAATTTGGCCTGATCATCGCGTCGCACGCGTTCAACCGCTGGATGGTGCGCTGCATGGCCTGCGCCGGCCTGCCCGATCTGACCTCGCTGGACATCCTGGTGCTGAACCACGTGTATCACCGTGGACGCGGCAAGAAGCTGGCCGACATCTGCTTCACCCTGAACGTCGAAGACACGCACCTGGTGAACTATTCGCTTAAGAAACTTGAGCGGCTGGGCGTCGTGCAAAGCGCCAAGACGGGCAAGGAAGTGATCTACACCACCACCGACGCCGGCGCCGCCGCCATTGCGCGTTACGCCGAAGTGCGCGAGCAGTGCCTGGTCAAGTCGTTCATCGACTCGCCCGCCGCGGACGAAGCCAGCCACCAGCTGGCCAACACCCTGCGCGCCCTGTCGGGCCTGTACGACCAGGCTGCCCGCGCCGCCACCTCGCTGTGAGAATCCACGTTGTCTAGCACCACCGCTTCTTCATCCGCCCCGCTGCTGTCCGTGCGCGGCGTATCGGTTGACTTCAATACCGACAACGGCGTGTTTCGCGCCGTCGACGGCCTGGACTTTGACGTCCAGCCGGGCCGGACGCTGGCGATTGTTGGCGAGTCCGGTTCGGGCAAGTCCGTCACGTCCATGGCGATCATGCGGCTGACGGATTACTCGAACGGGCGCATCGCCACCGGCCAGATCCTGTTTCGCGACGACAACGGCCGCGAAACCGATCTAACCCGTGCCACCGACGAGCAGATGCGCGCCATTCGCGGCAACGACATTGCGATGATCTTCCAGGAACCGATGACGTCGCTGAACCCCGTGTTCACCATCGGCGACCAGATCGTGGAAGCCATCATGCTGCACCAGCAGCTGTCGCGCTCGGCCGCACGCGCGTCCGCGCGCAAGCTGCTGGACAAGGTGCGCCTGCCGGACGCCGAGCAGCTGCTGGACCGCTATCCGCATCAACTGTCGGGCGGCATGCGCCAGCGCGTGATGATCGCCATGGCACTGTCGTGCCAGCCGCGGCTGCTGATCGCCGACGAACCCACCACCGCGCTGGACGTCACCATCCAGGCGCAGATCCTGAACACCATCCGCGAACTGCAACGCGACCTGGGCACCGCCGTCATCTTCATCACGCATGACATGGGCGTGGTGGCCGAGATGGCCGACGACGTGGTCGTGATGCTGCGCGGCAAGAAAGTCGAGCAAGGCACCGTCGAGCAGATTTTCAATGCGCCCAAGCACCCGTACACGCGCGCGCTGCTGGCCGCCGTGCCTCGCCTGGGCAGCCTGACCGGCCGCGACCTGCCGCTGCGCACGCCGCAAACGGTGCTGGAAGGCGACACGCTGCGCGAAGTGGGCGAAACCCGCGAACAAGACACGGCCACCTACGACGCCCCCGTGCTGCGCGTGGAAAAACTGACGACGCGTTTTGACGTCGGCCACAATCTGTTCGGCCGCGTCACGCACCGCGTGCACGCCGTGGAAGAAGTCAGCTTTGACGTCTATCCCGGCGAAACGCTGGCGCTCGTGGGCGAGTCCGGCAGCGGCAAGTCGACCATCGGCAAGACCTTGCAGCAGCTGGTGGCGCCCACCTCGGGCGCCGTGCGCTACAACGGCCAGGACATTTTTTCGATGGACGCCGCCGGCCGCCAACGCCTGCGCCAGGAAATCCAGTACATCTTCCAGGACCCGTACGCGTCGCTGGACCCGCGCAAGACGGTGGCTTTCAGCATTGCCGAACCGATCCGCACGCACGGCTTGCTGCATGGCGAAGACGCCATCGCGCGCCGAGTGGGCGAGCTGCTGGAACAGGTGGGCCTGAAGCCCGAGCATGCCAAGCGCTATCCGCATGAATTCTCGGGTGGCCAGCGTCAGCGCGTGTGCATCGCGCGCGCCCTGGCCAGCAACCCCAAGCTGATCATTGCCGACGAATCCGTGTCGGCGCTGGACGTGTCCATCCAGGCGCAGATCCTGAACCTGCTGATGGATCTGCAAAAGGACCGCGGCCTGTCGTACCTGTTCATCACGCACGACATGGCGGTGGTGGAAAAGGTCAGCCATCGTGTCGCGGTGCTGTACCTGGGCCAGATCGTGGAACTGGGCACGCGCCGGCAGATCTTTGAATCGCCGCAGCACCCGTACACGCGCAAGCTGCTGGCCGCCGTGCCGGTGGCCGAGCCCGGCCGCCACATCGACACGTCGCTGATCGAAGGTGAAATCCCCAGCCCGGTACGCCGCGTCGGCGACGAACCGGCCATCATTCCGCTGACTGAATTCGCGCCCGGCCACCAAGTGGCCCGCGCGGCCTAGCCTCAGCCCCCCTTTTTTCCTCGGTGTGATCCGAGTTCCCGTCCCTGGAGCGAACATGCAATTCCTACGCACCACCTTCACCGCCACCGCCCTGACCCTGGCGTTGGGCGGCGCGATGCCCGCCGTCTTCTCGACCGCGCATGCCGCCGGCACGCTCAGCGTAGCCATCAACCAGGACCCGGGCAGCTGGGATCCCATCGACACCTTCGTGACGTTCTGGGGCTCGGTGGGCGGCAACCTGTACGACGGCCTGACGATGCGCGGCGCCGACCTGAAGCTGCAACCCGGCCTGGCCACCAGCTGGGAATACCTGGACGACAACAAGCGCCTGCGCTTCAAGCTGCGCGAAGGCGTCAAGTTCCATAACGGCGAACCCTTCAACGCCGAAGCCGTGAAGTTCACGTTTGAACGCCTTCTGGGCGCGGAAGGCGCCAAGGGCCCGCAAAAGTCCAACTACGATTCCATCGGCGAAATCAAGGTGGTGGACGACTACACCGTCGACTTCATCCTGAAGCAGCCGGACCCCGTGCTCTTGACCAAGCTGGCCGGCTACGGCGCCATGATCGTGCCGCCCAAGTACATCAAGGAAAAGGGCGAGGACTACTTCAACACGAACCCGGTCGGCACCGGCCCGTTCAAGTTTGAAAGCTATCAGCCCAAGGTCAACGTGACCTTGGCGCGCAACGACGACTACTGGGGCGGCAAGCCCAAGCTGGACAAGGTCGTGTACCGCTTCATCAGCGAACCCGGCACGCAAGTGGCCGAGCTGCAAGCCGGCCGCATCGACATTGCCACGCTGATCCCGCTGGGCCTGATCGAAACGGTGAAGAAGTCGGGCAACGCCGACGTGATCTCGACGGGCGGCCCGGTTGCCTTTGCGCTGCGCTACAAGACCACCGGCGGCATCACGCAGAACCGTGACGTGCGCCGCGCGCTGATCATGGCGGTGGACCGCGAGGCCATCGTCAAGCAGCTGCTGCTGGGCCAGGCCAAGGTCATTGCCAGCTTCCAGGGCCCGCAATCGTTCGGCTACAACCCCGACCAAAAGCCGCTGCCCTTCAACCCCGCCGAAGCCAAGAAGCTGCTGGCCGCCGCCGGCGTGAAGCCGGGCGCCACCGTGCAGATCGACGTGCGCGGCAGCGATTCGAACTTCCGCGAAGTGGCCCAGGCCGTGTCCGGCTACCTGCAAGGCGTGGGCGTGCGCGCCACCATCAAGCCGTATGAAACCGGCGTGCTGCTCAACGACATCATCCCGGGCGGCAAGACGGGCGAGATGTGGCAGAACCAATGGGGCGGCTGGACGTACGACTACGACAACACCGCGTACCTGATGTATCACACGGGCCAGAAATGGAACCCGTACGACAACGACGCCAAACTGAACGGCATGCTGGAAGCGCAACGCACCGTCTATGACGTGAAGAAGCGCGAAGCCATGTTGCAGGAAATCGCTGCGTACGTCGCCGATCAGGCGCTGGAAATGCCGCTGTACAGCCTGAACACGATCGTGGGCGTGAACAAGCGCGTGAAGAACCTGGAAGTGCCCGGCGATATCCGCTTCCGTTTCCTTCAGACCAGCGTGGAGTAACGGCCCCGAAGCGCCAGGCGCTTCGCCCCAGGGACAAGCCCGCGGCCGGCAAGGCCGGCCTCGCGGCCCTCCCTGGCAGGGTTCGAGCAGGACTCATAGCATTCACTCACTGATCCGCCCCGGTGAAAACCGGGGCGGCGCCTCATGACCGGATTTCTTATTAAGCGCGTGTTGCAGGCGGTCTTCGTGATCGTCGCCGTGACATTGCTGGTTTCCTATGCAGTACGCCTGACCGGCGACCCCGCGCTGATGCTCAGCCAGGGGTCGGGCAGCGTGACCGAACAAGACCTGGCCAACATCCGCCAGGCGCTGGGCCTGAACCGCCCCTTCCACGAACAATACCTGTCGTACATGCAAGGGCTGTTGCACGGCGATTTCGGCCGCAGCTTCATGGGCGGCACGTCTGTCGCCAAGTTGATCGGCGACGCCCTGCCCGCCACGCTGATGCTGGCGTTTACGTCGTTGATCGTGTCGATTCTGATCTCGCTGCCGCTAGGCATCCAGGCGGCCATCAAGCGCGGCAAGGCCACCGACCAGGCCATCCGCATCCTGTCGCTGGTGGGCCTGTCGTTTCCGAACTTCTGGCTGGCGCTGATGCTGGTGCTGCTGCTGTCGATCACCTTTCCGCTGCTGCCGCCTTCGGGCTGGAGCGGACCGGCGAGCCTGGTGCTGCCGTCGCTGACGATGGCCATCATCCTTAGCGCCACCAACATCCGCCTGGTGCGCACAACCATGCTGGAAACGCTGTCCGCGCAGTACATCATGGTGGCGCGCAGCAAGGGCCTGAAGGAGCGCGTGGTGCTGTACAAGCATGCGCTGCGCAATTGCGCGATTCCGCTCATCACGTATCTGGGCCTGCAATTTGGCGGCCTGATCGGCGGCATCGTCGTCATTGAAATGGTCTTTAACTGGCCGGGCCTGGGCACGCTGGCGTTCGACGCCATTTCGGGCCGCGACTACCCGGTGCTGCAAGGCACGGTCACCGTGCTGGCCACCGTCATCGTCCTGGTCAACCTGATCGTCGACATCGCCTACGGCATCGTCGACCCCCGTATCCGCACGCGTTGAGCCTTATGCAGACAACCTCCTCCACCGCCGCCGCGCCCAAGCCTTTCAAGCCGCGCAGCCGCTATCGTTCGCTGGAATTCGTGCTGGGTGCGTTGCTGACCGGCGTGATGATCCTGTTGGTGCTGACGTCGGGCTGGCTGTTTCCCGATGGCGGCGAATCCATGGACCTGGCCGCCCGCCTGATGGCCCCGTTCACGTCGGCCGCGCATCCCTTCGGCACCGACCCGCTGGGCCGCGACGTGCTGGCGCGTGTGATCGTCGGCGGCAAGATCTCGTTGATGGTGGGCTTTGCGTCCGTGATCGGCGGCGCGCTGCTGGGCATCGTCATGGGCCTGATCGCCGGCTACTACCGCGGCTTCTGGGACATGATCGTCATGCGCTTTGCCGACGTGCAGCTGGCGCTGCCTTTCATCCTGGTGGCCATCACGTTCATTGCCATCCTGGGCGGCGGCCTGTTCAACGTGATCTTCTTCATGATCGTGTCGCAGTGGGTGCAGTATGCGCGGCTGGTGCGCGCCCAGGTGCTGGCGCTGCGCGAACGCGAATTCGTGTTGGCCGCCCGCGCCTTCGGCGTGCGTGACCTGGCCATGATCCGCCACCACATCGTGCCCAACCTGCTGGGCCCGCTGGTGATCCTGATGACCTTGAACGTGGCCAACAACATCCTCCTGGAAAGCAGCCTGACCTTCCTGGGCCTGGGCGTGGATCCCATGATTCCCAGTTGGGGCGGCATGCTGGCCGATGGCCGCACGTATATGCAGACCGCATGGTGGGTCAGCGTTTTTCCCGGCGTGGCGATCATGCTGACCGTGTTAGGCCTGAACCTGCTGGGCGATTGGCTGCGCGACCGGCTGGACCCCACCGGAAAGGTGTAAAAGACCAAATGCCCCGCAAGGGGCATTTGTGAATTTGCAGGACGCCGCCTGAACCCCGAAGGAACACAAAGCATGTCTTTGCTTGATAAAACATTTGACCGCACGCTGGACGCCTGGACCCATGCCTACCTGGCGCCCGCCTGGCGTGGCGCGGTCGTGGAAGGCTGGCTGTTCGAAGGCGTGCAAGCCCGCCGCGCGGCGCAGGCCCGGCTGGCGCAGGCCGGCGTCACCGCGCGTTTTCGCAGCGCCTACAAGCCGCTGCTGCATTTCTTTTTGGAAGACGTCCAGCGCGAGGGCCTGGTGTCCGCGCTGGTGCGCTACCCGCTGCATGAACACGCGCAGGCCAAGCGCTTCACGCTCGAAGCATATCCGCTGGTTGCTTTGCTGGACGGCGTGCGCGTCGTCATGCAGGCCGGCGCCAACGACTTGCATTACGACGTCACCCTGACCTACGCCGACGGCCGCCAGGTTGACGCACGCGTGTTCGCCCCCAACGTCGTGGGCGCGGCCCAGGATGGAACGCCCGAACTGTCGCCTACCGGTTGGCTGCGCGTGCAGGACGCCGACGGCGTCGTGCAAACCGATGGCGCGCAATCGACGGAATACCAGCAGGTGTTCCGCAGCATCGTGGACACGGTGCGCAACCACCCGTGGGGCGCGCATGAACCGTATTTCGACCGCCTGGAGATCCGCGTGGACCTGCCCGGCATGGACTTCGCGCTGCCGGTAGACGAAGAAATCGTCAGCACCTTCGAAGCCCTGCACGAAGACGTGTATTTCACGTTGCTGGAACATTTCCAGCATCATTCCGGCCGCCCGTCGGGTGACCGCGGCTTGCAACCCGGCCAGATCATTCCCGACATCCGCCGGCATGACGGCGCGGCGCGCGTGCAGATATCGCTTGAGCCGTTTACGCACGTCGCACCGGTCACGCCCGTCCTGCCCAACGCCCCGCTGGCGCAATGCCGCGAGCCGCTGACGACGGGCCAGATCGCCGGCTGTGTGGCGGCTTTTGGCGGCGACACCTTCCAGGCAGTGTCGCGTCAAGGCCGCCCGGTGCTGGGGACTTATGTCCGTGGCCCCGGCCCCGCCGTGTTCATTTCGGGCGCGCAGCATGCCAATGAAACCTCGGGCGTCGTCGGCGCATTGCGCGCCACCCAGGCGCTGGCCGAACGCGGCGACGCGCACTTCGCGCTGATCGCCTTGGAAAACCCCGATGGCTACGCCCTGTTCAACCGCCTGCGCGAACACCACCCGCGCCACATGCTGCATGCCTCGCGCTACAGCGCGCTAGGCGACGACATCGCGTATCGCGAGCACGCCCCGTTTTTCGAACGCGACGGGCGCCATCAGGCGCATGCCATCAGCGGCGCGCAATTGCACATCAACCTGCACGGCTACCCCGCGCACGAATGGACCCGGCCGCTATCGGGCTACCTGCCCCGCAATTTTGAGCTGTGGACGATTCCCAAGGGATTCTTCCTGGTGCTGCGCCATCATCCGGGCTGGGGCGACCGAGCGCGCCGCCTGATAGAAGGCGTCACCGCGCGGCTGGCGCGTAACGTGCCGGGGCTGGTGGAATTCAATGCGCGCCAATTGGAACTGTTTCACGCGCATGCGCTCGAAACGGGATTCGATGTCATGAACGGCATTCCCGTGCAGATCACCGAGACCGACCGCGAAGAACTTCCGCTGGCGCTGATTTCCGAGTTTCCGGATGAAACGGTCTACGGCGACCGCTTTATCTTCGCGCATACTGTGCAAATGGAAACCGTCCTGGCGGCGACTGACCTGTACCGCTCAGGGCTGTAAAGACCAATAAGAAATGAATATCCGAGAACGCAATCACGGCGACGACCTGGCCCTGGCGGACATCTGGCTCCGTTCGGTGCGCGCCACGCATTCCTTCCTGACCGAAAAAGAAATCCAGGGCATGTACCCGCAGGTCCTCAACACTTACCTGCCGTCCGTGCGGGTGTGGGTCTGCGAAGACGAAGACGGCGACATCGCCGGCTTCATGGGGCTGACGGGCAACAAGGTCGACATGCTGTTCGTGGATGCCAGCAAGCGCGGCAAGGGCGCGGGCCGCCGCCTGTTGAACTTTGCCCGTTCACTGCATGGCACGCTGCTGGTGGACGTCAATGAACAAAACCCGCAGGCGCATGGCTTCTACAAGCACTACGGGTTCGTCGACACCGGCCGCTCGGCGCACGATGACGCCGGCCGCCCCTTCCCCATCATTCACATGAAGCTGGCGGGCTGACCGCCTCATGGCGGCTACGCCAGGCTTTCAAGGCCTGGCGATAGTTTTCCATGGCTTCGTCATACCGGTCGTACACGCAGGGGATGCAGCCGCTGTTGCAGCATTCGTCCGGCGCGGGCGGTTCCGGCGGGACGGGGATGGGATCGTCGTCGGGAGGGGTCGGTAGGCGGGTGCTCATGGCCGGATGTTAACGCGACGGCAACGCTGTATTTGCATCGGCCACGTCTTGCTGGTCGCGCCATTGCCTGCGGTGGATCTCGTAGCGGACCTTGGTGTCGGAGTCGGGCTTGGCGTTGGCGTTGTTGGCGTTGTTGGCGCTGGCGTCGTCAGCTGCCACCTCCACATCGCCAAGCAGGCGCATGCCGATCTTCTCCAACACCCGGCGCGATGCCGCGTTGGATCGGATCGCGACCGCGCACAACGTGTCCACCGGCAGCAGCCTGAAACCCAATCCGGCCAGCGCCGTTGAGATCTCGACGGCGTAACCCCGGCCCCAGCAATCCGGCTCGAACGCGTAGGCAAGCTCGATGGCGCCGCCTTCATCGGTAAGCGTGAACTTCAGGCCGGCGCGCCCTGCCAACGCGCCATGCTCCCGCGTTTGCAGCACATACATGCCGTAGCCATGGTCCAGCCAATGGGCCACGTTTTGCGCCAAGTACAACCGGCTGGCGGCGGCGTCGCGCGTACCGCCCATGGTGGCCATCACGTCCGCATTAGCATGCATCCGCGTGATGAACGACAGGTGCGACTGACGCATGCGCTCGGCGCGCAAGCGGGGTGTCAGGAAAACGTCAGGAAATGCGGCGTGCGGCATGACAGTCGAAAAGAAAACGGGGCGGCTACATCATAGCGGCGCAAGGCGACGCATGACAGTAGCCGCCCCGGTACGGCGGGCTTACTTCGCGGGCCGCGCGCGCAGGGCGTCGGGCTTGTCGGCCTTCAGCGCATCCAGAATGCGTTTGCCCACCCGGCCATCTTGCGGCAGGTTGCGGCGTTCCTGTTCGGCGCGCACCGCGTCGCGGGTCTTGGCGCCGGGTATGCCGTCCGCCTCGCCCACGTCGTAGCCGCGGCCGTACAGCTCTTCTTGCAACTGCTTGATCTCGGCGCGCGACAGGCCGGGGTCATCTGTCGGCCACGCCGCGATGATGCCCGGGCGGCCCTGCAAGCGGTTCAGCAGCAACGACACCGCCAGCCCATAACGGCGCGACTGGTTGTAATGCAGGATGGCGTCAAAGTTCACCGTCGCCAGAAACACCGGCCCCTTGGCGCCGGTGGGCGCGAACAGATAGGCTTGCTCGTCATTGCCCGACGGCAGCTTCAGCACCGACCCATCACCCTGCTTCAAGCCGGCCTGCGCCCACTGGGCAATCGTGCGGCGGTCTTGCGAGCCCACATACTCCGCGTCCGGTTCAGGCGGGATGGCGGCGGCCAATTCGGCCGGCACGCGCACTTCCACCACGGCCGGCAGCCCATGCGTCCACTTGGCGCGGCGCTTGCGCAGATGGTTGGCGGTAGACGCCAGCGCGTCAGGCAGCGAATTGTAAAGATCGATGCGGCCATCGCCGTCGCCATCGGCGGCCAGTTCGTAGAAGGACGTCGGAATGAACTGCGTCATCCCGAAAGCGCCGCTCCAGGAACCCACGAAGCTGTCCGCCGGCACCGTGCCGTCACGCAGCAGGCGCACCGAGGCGTAGGCGTTTTTTTCCCACAGCGTTTTGTTTTCCGTGCAGGCGCGCGTCAACCAGGCGTTCAGCACGTCGGTCTTGCCGATCTGCCGGCCGTAGTTCGTTTCAATACCAAAAATCGCCACCAGCGTGGCGGGGTCCACCTGGTATTGCTGGCTGATGGTGGCCAGTTGCGGACCCACCTTCTTCATCACCGCCAGGCCGTCATTGACGCGTTCGTCGTCCACGGTCTTGGCGATGTAGTCCCACCAGCTTTCGCGCCCTTCGGGCTGGCCCTTGGCGGACGCAACGGTAGTGGGCAGAAGCTTGGCGCTGGCTGTGTATTTATCCCAATCCGCCACGGTCAGGCCATTGGCGGTGGCACCCTTGCGCAACTTGGCGATACACGCCTTCGTGTCCAGCTCGGTCGGAATGATGACCGTCGGCGCGGCGGCGGCAGGCGCGGCGGCGGCAGTAGCGGGCGTCCCGCTAGCGGCGGGGGCCGCGGCGGGCGTCGCAGTGGCCGGCGTAGCAGCGGCGGCCGGAGCAGCGGCGGCCGGAGCAGCAGCGGCCGGAGCAGCAGCGGCCGGAGCGGCAGCGGCCGGAGCGGCAGCGGGCGCCGACGCGGGGGCCGACGCGGGGGCCGACGCGGGGGCCGGCGCGGGCGTTGCGGCGCCGGCCTTTGTGGCTTCCTGCTCGGCAACAACGTCGTCAAAACTGCGCTTGGGCGTCAGCGGCGGCTGGGCCGGCGCAGGCGCGCTCTGCACGCGCGTGCCGGTGGCGGACGCAGGCGATTGCGCCTGAGCAGCGCCCGCGACGGCGATGATGGCCGCCGCCAACACAAGGCGCGACAGGCCAGGGGAATCGATTCGAGGGCGTGAAGAACGCAGACGCATGGTATTCCTGAAAAATCCAAGTCAGCCCGGATCGTACCGCGACCGGCCGCCGAAATCGAACGCGGCGCAGTGATGTTTTTGCGTCGCCCCTTGCCGCCCCGCCTGACGTCAGGCCGCGTGGGACTGCGCTTTATCGACCGGCGGCGCGCGCAACACACGCAGGCAGACCGCCATCGCAATCAGGCTGAACACCGCAAAGCCCAGCGCCTGTCCCAGCAGCACGCCCTCGGCGCCACCATAGTGCGCGCCCAGCCACACAAACGGCATCGTGCCTACCGTGGACCGCAGCCAACCGATCATCGTCGAATACGTGGCGTACCCCAGGTTGTTGAACACGGCGATCGACACGAAGAACAGGCTGTTTACTGCCCAGGCGAAGCTGCCGTAGCGGCAAAAGAAAATCACCAGGTCACGCCCCGGCCCCGTCATGCGGAACAGGTCGGCCACCCACGGCGCGGCCAGGGCCAGCAAGGTCGCCGCACCCAGGCCATACACCACAGCCCAGCGCGACGTCAGGCTTACCGCCTGCCTGACACGGTCCCATTGGCCCGCGCCCAGGTTCTGTCCAAGAATGGGGCCTATCGCGCCGGGCAGCACGAAGTAAAGCGAATAAGCCAGTTGCAACACGCGGTCGACCACCGTCGCCCCCGCCATGACGCTGGGGCCGAACGTGGCGTAGGTCGACACGGTGAAGATCACGGCCGCTGGCGTCGCCAGCGCGGTCAATGCGGCCGGCAGCGCGATCCTGCCTATGGCGGCCAGGTCGCCAAGCAGCGCGGCCCGCCCAGGCCAAGCCACCAGGCGATGCTTACCGAACACCAACCAGCCGCCCAACGCCACGGTGGCCATGCGCCCCACCCCGCCCGCCCACGCAATGCCTTGCATGCCGCCGTCCAGCACGAAGATGACGATGGGATCCAGCACCGCCACCGTCATCGTGCCCGCCAACAGCACCCACATGGACTGCCTGCCGCGCCCCGATGCCCGCAGCAGGTTGGACAACATCATGCCGATGCCCATCACCGCTGCGAACGGCGTCGTGATCAGCACGTAGGACAACAGGTGTTCGCGCATGTCGGGCGCCAAATTGATCGCCGCCGTGAACGGGCCGATTGCCGCCAAAAAGAGGACACCGGCCGCCAGCGCGGACCCTGCCATCAAGATGAGCGACGCACCGGCCAACGTGCGCGCGCGCGCCGCATTGCCCGCGCCCAGGGCGCGCGACACCAGCGCGGCGCCGCCCACGGTGACGCCGATGCACACGGACGTGATCGTGAACTGCGTCATCGACCCAAAGCCCACCGCGCCCATCACGGCTTCGTTCTGCAAGGTGCCCAGATACAGCAGCGACAGGAATTCCACAGCGAAGACCGCCAGCATGCTGGCCCAGCCGGTCAATACCATTTCCAGCACATGCGGGCCGAGCGGCCCCACTATGAAACGGGCGCCCGAGAGGTCAGCCTGGGGATACGCTGACTGGCCGGCGCCGCCGGCTGCGTGGTCGTCTACGCCCGCCTCAAGCCCCACGCTGGTGGATGCGGCTTCAGGTCGCTTCGCGCCGGGCGTATCCACCGCCGCCTACCGAGGCACCGCGTCGCCGCGCAGCTGCTGCAAGCGTTCGATGGCCGCCTCCAGGCCTTGCGCAGCGGCGGCTTCGTACCAGTGCAGGGCGGCTTTCATATCCGTCTGTTCCAGAATCATCGCCTGCACGTACTGCGCATCGGGATTGCCGCGCTGCGCATCGGCCAGCAAGGCGCGCTGCGCCAGGGCGTCCTGACGCGGCGACTCGCCATACACGTGCGCGTCATTGCCCACCGGGTCTTCGATCATGCCGCGCAGCGAAGGCGGGTTATGTGCAAACTGCTGCCGCCAGAACAACGCGGTCAGCAGGATGAAGGCGATGAAGACCAAGGCAACGATAAGCAGGTTTTTACGAGTCATGGGGGCATGAAATACGGGATGAAAATCAGGGCTGAACCGGCGCGAACCAATATTGCGACACACTGCTTTCGTTGGAATACCACGGCAGCAAGCCGATGCTGTCAGACTCGCGCTGCACCGTCACCAGCAGGCCGCCATCCTGAGGTCGAAACATTGCCACGTGGCGTCGCACACCCATGGCTTCATGCTGGCGCCAATCGTGCCGCACGCTGACCCAAAGCCTGCCCTGGGTGCAGCCGGTGTAGCGCCGGATGCCGTCGGGCATGTTCAAACGCGCATCGCCCGGCATGGCCGTCATATCCTGCGCGCCGTCCTGCATCGGCAGCCGCGCGGCGGACCTCGCGCCCTGCCCGTCCAGCGCCAGCACGCTCCAGCCCCGGCCCTCGGCCGCCATCGACACAGTCGCCTGATCCGTCGACCGCCATTCCGGCAGCAGCGATTCGCGCATGCCGGGCAAGTCCAGCGGATACAGGAAGAAGGTGCGCAAGTCCTTTAACGCCCCGTTTTCTTCGCCCGCGCGCAATTCGCCCCGGGCGCGATAGGTGCCCGCCAGCTCCGGACATTGCGCGGGATCCGAAGGCAGCACCACCGGCTCGCCGCTTTTGAACGACGGCCACGTGACGGCCACTTCATCCACGCGCGACACGCCGCAAGCGGCCAAGGTCAACGTCAACAGGCCGGCCGCCCCCATGCGGACAAGCGAACGCGCGCGGCTCGCGCAGGGCGTAGCAAGCGGTCGGGCGGAAAACTTGGATGAATTCATGGTTGCGCGCGTCCAGCCGAGATCGGCGCTGAACTATATCTGAAACCCGCCCCGCCGTTGCCAAGCGGTGCGCGGCGGAGAATAATCGGCACATCTCCACCGGCCACGCACCATGACACCGTTCCGAGGCAAACTTCGCATCCGGCACCTGGAAATCGTGCTGACCGTCTCCGAGCTGGGCAACCTGTCCAAAGCGGCGGCGCAGCTGCACAGCACGCAATCCGGCTTGTCGCGCGCCATCGCCGAGATCGAAGAGCTGGTGGGCGCGCGCCTGTTCGAGCGCACGGCCAAGGGCACCACCTGCACGCCGCTGGGCGAGGCGATGTGCCGCCACGCCCGCCTGCTGCTGACGGATTTTCGCAAGGCAGAGATCGACCTGGCCGCCGTGTCGCGCGGCGACGAAGGCAGTCTGACCGTCGGCTGCTTCTCGATGTTTGCCGGCTGGCCGGTGGCGCAGGCGGCGCGCTCGTTTCGACAAGCCTATCCGCGCATCACGCTGACCATCGAGATCGGCACGCACGAACGCCTGATCGAAGACCTGGATGCGGGCGCGCTGGACGTGCTGATCAGCCGATTTTCGTCCACCGTCAACCCGCAGATCTATCGTTCCACCACCTTGCTGGAAGACGCCGTCGTGCTCGGTTGCGCCACGCACCATCCGTTGGCCGGCGTGGCAGGCACGACGCTGGCTGACTATGTGGCTTACCCCTGGATCACCGCGTTGCCTGGCAGCCGTATCCGAGGCGAGCTGGAAATGTCCCTGCGCCAGGCCGGTTTGGCGATTCCGGATATGATCGGCGCCCTGTCCCTGGAGTTTGGCCGCGAAATGCTGCTGGACGGGCACTACCTGTGGATGCTGCCCGGCAGCGTGGCCACAGTGCGCCAGGCTCGCGGCGAACTGGTCGTGCTGCCCGCGCGCCCCGCGATCAAGAAGTCCCCGCTTGCCGCGATCTGGCGGCGCGACCGCCCCAGCACCCGACAGGCCCGCGCTTTCGCGGCGCATCTGGCGCAGGCCATCGAAGCGGACGACATCGCGCTGGCCGCGTGATCGTTCGTTATAACGCCGGCACTTTTCGCCGATCCTCTTTTTCTGAACACGCCCCTTTTTTTCGGAGCACCCATGTACGACTGGCTCAACGCACTGCCCAAGGCGGAACTGCACCTGCACCTGGAAGGCTCGCTGGAACCCGAGCTGCTGTTCCAGCTGGCGCATCGCAACGGTGTTGCGCTGCCCTGGCCCGACATCGATGCGCTGCGCGGCGCCTACAACTACGGCAACCTTCAGGAATTTCTGGACCTGTATTACATGGGCGCGGACGTGCTGCGCACCGAGCAGGACTTCTACGACCTGACCTGGGCCTACCTGTTGAAGTGCCGCGAGCAGAACGTGGTGCACACCGAACCCTTCTTCGATCCGCAAACGCACACCGATCGCGGTATTCCGTTCCAGGTCGTGCTGGATGGCATCAGCCGCGCACTGGAAGACGGCCGCAAGCAGCTGGGCGTATCCAGCGGACTGATCCTGAGCTTCCTGCGCCACCTGCCCGAAGAGCAAGCCATGCGCACGCTGGAACAGGCCCTGCCCTTTCGCGACGCATTCATCGCCGTCGGCCTGGACAGCAGCGAAAAAGGTTTCCCGCCGCGTTTGTTCCAGCGCGTCTTCGACCGCGCCCGCGCCGAAGGGCTGCCCGCCGTGGCGCATGCGGGCGAAGAAGGCCCACCCGAGTACATCTGGGAAGCGCTGGACCTGTTGAAGGTGCTGCGCGTGGACCACGGCGTGCGCGCTGCCGAAGACCCGAACCTGATCGCGCGGCTGATCGACGAACAGATCCCCCTGACCGTCTGTCCGCTATCCAACACCCGGCTACGCGTCTTCGAACACATGCGCGACCACAACATCCTGTCGCTGCTGGACGCGGGCGTGAAGGTCACCGTGAATTCGGATGATCCGGCTTATTTCGGCGGGTATGTGACCGAGAATTTTCAGGCGCTGCATGAGCATTTGGGCATGACGCAAGATCAGGCGAAGGCGCTGGCGGATAACAGTCTGGATGCGCGCATCGCGAAGTGAGGCGTGGAGGAAGGCGGTGGGGCGGTGGCTGGAAGTAAGGCAGCGGAGGGGTCAGCCTCTGGCTGTTTCGCGAGCTTGATTCACTCTGGTATCGCGGATCACGGCGCGCTCCGGGATTCGATATCCATTGCCTCGGGCCATTCAACCAACGGCGCCCAACGCAGCGCCAGGTTGTATGCCGGCACGTCATTCGCATCGCGTGGTTCGATGTCGCACGGGGGCAAGGCGTCGGGGCCTAGTTGCATGTAGGTGCAGACGTAGGCCCAGAGATTGTCCAGGTCTTGGTTGTAGGTGCTGAGGTGGAAACGTTCGATAACTTCGTTCGTGCCGGGTTTGACGATGGCGAGTGAGAGGCCCCACTTGATCATCAGGGTGCCGCTGGATGACGCCCCCCATTGTTCCCAGACTTCCGCGCGAACGTCGTCCCAGTCGTAGCTGGCGGTGGTGACGTACCAGCGGGAGAAGGGTTTCCACCAGACCATTTGGAAACCGTAGACGTAGATTTTTCGGCGGAGACGGTTGAAGCGGATGGGGAGGTCGCGGGGTTGCGTCACCTCGATTCGATAAACAAGCACGGTGATCCAGATGCATAACGCCATGGCGAGCAACGCGGCTAAAACCATAAGCAGATGGAATGCACTGAAAGTGGAAAGCGCGCGCAAAATCACTCTAAAAAGGACGAGTGGCGACTCAACGATGGCGCAATAACCTGTTAAGACCACCGCGAACAGCAATAGCCCCCGAACGGTGGATGAACGTCTGGATAATTCCAAGTAGATGTAGTCAACGTGATTGGGGGCATCCGTCCTGATGCTTGGCGTCACAACGGGCTTTTCATTTGGGCCCGACAAATCGCGCTGCCATCCCGCACACGAAGGAATGAGTTTGGATCGCGCCATCACGCCTCCTCCGTCCTTGTGACGCTGGCATATCCGGCAAGATCGTCCTTGTCGCACCAATAGATGATGCTGACCGTTGCAGTCTTGAGTCCGTGCAAGGGCTCCAGCCAGTAATTGCAGGCTAGCACTGGCGCTTCCTTAGTCGGCAACACCTGGCCTCTAGGCGTCAACCACCGGAATTCATCGAGAGTGAGAGCACTTAGGACGCTGTTGTGATGGACGGACTCAAGAACGCCTTCTACCGTCGCCGGAGTATGTCGTCCGACTTTGTTTACCCCGAAGCACTCTACAAGAAGCTTGAATTCATAGCGTGACACCTCCGGATCGAAGCCCGGCAGGACGATTCGATAGCCGAGCTCCGAGCTCGATTCCATGCCGCCCGTTGCCTGGATATGCAATATATCGGTCTTCAGGAGCGAATCGACATCCATTGGCCGCTTGATCGAACGAAAGCCGAGGATCGCCTCCATACCGATAAGTGCGGCATTCAGCTCCGAGATGGCGGCATCCATTTGGTCGGCCTTCAGCCATCGGACGTTGGCTTCTGCCTGACCGAAATACGAACGACGAGCCCATAACTCCAGGGCGTCTGACTCTTGAGCTTTTGCAGCCTGCAACAGAGTGAATGCCAAAAGCCCGGCCGCAATCCCGATCCCTAGGGGCCCCATCAATACGGCCCCAGTCGCGGCCCCAATAAAGCTAAAGACAGCTCCAGCAAATGAGACCGATCCAGCGATGGTGTATGTCGTGCTTGCATCGCCGTCCCCCACCGCACCGGCACGCCCCGCAGCCCCAAAGCTCCCAACCCCATCCGTCACCCCCCCCCCAACGCCGCTATCGCCCCACCCGCTTTCACCAACCCCTTCCCCAACCCAATCGCCTTCGCGATCACGCCCAGCTCCGCATTCGCAATCCTCCGCATAAACGGCTGGACCGCCTCGCCTGTCACACTGACCGCCAACCCGCCCGCCTCGACACCCGCGCCTAGCATGCCGATGCCCGCTCCGTACAACGCAGCCGTCGCCTCTGCATGCTCCGCGCCCACCGCGTTTCGAGCGGATTCCAGGCTGGCTTGCACGCTGTCGTGAAAAGAGTAGAGGCTGACAGGCGATAGCGCGCCGTATGCCGAAACAGAGTCGCACTGGGGCCAAGATATTGCAGTCGCCCGCGCTAGCCGCACCATCACGGCGCGCTCCGCGATTCGATATCCATTGCCTCCGGCCATTCAACCAACGGCGCCCAACGCAGCGCCAGGTTGTATGCCGGCACGTCATTCGCATCGCGTGGTTCGATGTCGCACGGCGGCAAGGCGTCGGGGCCTAGTTGCATGTAGGTGCAGACATAGGCCCAGAGATTGTCCAGGTCCTTGTTGTAGGTGCTGAGGTGGAAGCGTTCGAGGACTTCGTTCGTGCCGGGCTTGACGATGGCGATTGAGACGCCCCACTTGATGATGAGACCACCACCGGCTGTAGGCCCCCATTGCTCCCACACTTCGGCTCGCACATCGTTCCAGTCGTGGCTGGCGGTGGTTGCATAACGGCCCCCGAAGGGATTCCACCATACCTGGTGGAACCCATAGACGTAGATCCTGCGACGGACTCGATTGAACCGAATCGGTAAATCGCGTGGTGTAGAAACGTCTATGTGGTATAGAAACGCGGCCAAGTAAAAATAGCCTGCGGAACAAAGCGCAATAACGAACAAAGCAATTAGTCGATCCGTCATATCCCCGGACGAAAACCAGTCGTAGCGGATGGCAATAGTCAGCTGCCAAATGAAGGCGTAGGCGCACAACGGAACAGTTACAACAAAGGTTCCTCGGACACTCGAAGAACGTCTGGACAGTTCCAAATAGATGCCATCCAGGTAGTTTGGCGGCTGCTCTGGACCACCCAACGCCTTGGGCGGGTCAGTCGGTCCCGGCAAATCGCGCTTCCACCCCGGACACGGCGGGTCGAGCATAGGACTGGGCATCAGGGCTGCTCCCTGCGGCATAGCCAGGCATGTCCGAGCTCATCATCCTTGTTTGGCCAGTAGCGAATATCGATGGTGGCGCTCTTGAGAGCGTGCGCGCCTCCAAGCCAATAGCGGCAACGCAACACGGGGCTCTCCTCGACCGGCATCCAAATCTGTTCCGGGACTAGCTCGGGCGCAACGCTCAACTTGGGCGCTTCGACTTGACTGTTGTGATACACCGATGCGAGCACAGCCGACGCTACCGCTTGGCTACGTCGACCTTTCGCCACGCCAAATTGCTCAATGCTCAGAGTAAATTCGTAGCGTGACCTGATCGGATCGAAACCGGGGAGAACGACCCGATAGCTCAACACGGTGCCGTATTCAAATCCACCTGTTTCCTTAGCCTGCAAAACGTCCATTATGATCAGCCCATCCAAATCTACGGCACGCTTGTCAGGGTCAAATCCAAGGGATGCCTCCATTCCCAAAACGGCGGCATTTAGCGCAGCAACGGCAAAGTCCATCTGATGCCCCTCGGCCCACCTCAACTCCATTTCGGCTTTTCCGAAATATGACTGTCGCGCCCAAAGTTCCAGGGCATCCGACTCCATTTTCTTTGCTGTGCCTGCGGCGATAAAGGCCGCGAGCCCAAGCGCAACACCGATCCCCAAGGGCCCGAGTAGCGCGCCGCTGCCAATCGCGCCAGCCCAGGCAAAGCCACCTCCGAGGATTGACAAAACTGCGGCAACTACATTTGCCAGTCCTGCTGATGTATCGCCTTGCCTCGCAACACGCAACAAGGCGCGCATACTTCCAACCCCATCCGCCACTCCCCCCAACGCCGCTATCGCCCCACCCGCTTTCACCAACCCCTTCCCCAACCCAATCGCCTTCGCGACCACGCCCAGCTCCGCATTCGCAATCCTCCGCATAAACGGCTGGACCGCCTCGCCTGCCACACTGACCGCCAACCCGCCCGCCTCGACACCCGCGCCTAGCATGCCGATGCCCGCTCCGTACAACGCAGCCATCGCCTCTGCATGCTCCGCGCCCACCGCGTTTCGAGCGGATTCCAGGCTGGCTTGTACGCTGTCGTGCAGAAAGTAAAGGCTGACGAGCGATAGCGCGCCGTAGCCCGAGCCTACCGACAGACGCTTCAAGCTGACGAAGCCGTTCTTGGCGAATTCTCGGGCTTGTTCGGCGGTCAGTTCCAGATCGATCAGCAGGTCGGCCACGGGGGCTTCCAGGTGATGGACGCCTATCGACAGTCTTCGCATCAGGCCGCCCGCCATGGCGCGCGTACTGTGCGTGACGTCATCAATGGCCGCTTGCATGCTGTGCGCGGCGTCTCGCGCTGCGTCGGACACGTCCGCCGCGCCGGTCCTCATTGTTTTTATTCTCTGGGCGATATCCTCCGCGCTGCCTTCCATCCAGATCGTCACGTCGACCAGCAGCTTGTGCAACGCAGGGTCTGGGACGCTGATCAGGCCGGCGAAGATGAAAGCGCGTACTCGGCGGCCGGTGTTTTGGTTCAGGGATTCGCCGACGCGTTGCAGTTCGTCGGCGTAAATGGCGAGGAGTTCGCTGACCGTCAGTTGGATCACGACCTGCGTCATTTGCGCACCACGGTACAGCCAGGCGCCGCCGACGTGCACGGCGTTGACGGCCGCGCGGGTGGCGTCGTTTAACTGGGCGTGAAGGCGGCTGCTGGCGCCGTGCACGGCGGCCAGAAGTTGGTCCGCGGCGTCCGCCGCCAAGCCTTCGCGCCAGGCGCCGATCTCTTTGCTGCTGACCAGGTTTTTGACGGCGTCGAAGTATTTCTTCGCGGCGTCGTTGGCCCCGCCCCCAGCCCCGGCACTGAACAGGGGCAGAAAGCTGGATTGCAGATCGCTGCGTTGGCCGTTCAACGCCAGATAGACGGCGCTGTGGGGGTCGGACAATAGCTGCTTCCAAGCCTGCGATGTGGGACCTGGATTGTCGGTGCGGGCGGGATCGGCAGCACCACCCGTATGTCCGGCAGTCGGCGGATTCGCCGTCGCAGCCGAACTGGCGGCGGCGGAGGAAACGCCGCTACCCGCAACGACAAGCGGCACAGACACCGCATCGGTAATGCCGCCGTCCAGGCACGCGCTGACCATCAGCAGGCGCAGGCGGCGCGAGCGTTCATCGGTGTCGCTGTAATCCAGGTCTACCACCCGCTTCCAGGCTGCGCCGCGCACAACCTGTGCCCAGTCTTCGCCATAGGCATCGATGATTGCCTCCAGCCGTTTGGACTCCTGGTCATAGCTCGCTTGAAAACTGGCGCGGCCCTTGCGGCCTAGCTCGGAGGGCGGGTCAGATTCCCAATAGCGTTCCTTCAGCCGATCCATCCGCTGCTCGGTCTTGTAGGCGATGCGTTCGCGGCGCTCCAAGGCCGGATCCCGGAAGATCGGCGCCATGCCGGATTCGCTGGGCATCGTGTCCAGCATGTAGGTGGGGCTGTCCGGTATCTCGGCATCGGCCTGTGCGGCGTAAAGCTGTTCAATGCCCAGCAAACATTGCGAGGTCAGATACGCATAGCGCCGCTGCGGCTCTTCCGCCCACATGCGCTTTTGCGTGTAGGCGGCCAAACGGAAGTTGTTCAATTCCTGCGCCAGGCCCACCGGGTCGGGCAGGATCAGCCCGGGCACGCCCTTGGCCAGATCGTGCTGAAGCTCCATCAGCCTCAGATAGTTGCGCATGCCCGTAGCCTGCAATACCCGCGAATGCCAGCCATGAACGCTGCCAAAATCACGGACGGCGTGGCTGTACTCTGCTATGTGTCGATCGATGCGGTGGGCGTGTTCCAGCGCCAGCGCCGCGCCTCCCGCCGTGGGCTCTTTGCGCAGCTTGGATAGGTCCAGGATGACAAAGCGCAGTGCGTGGTCCGAGTTGGCTGTCGCCTGTTGGACACCAGCGACTGCATGTGCCGCGCGTGCCGTCCCGTGTGAGGCGCCCGCTGCCGGCTGTGAGGCCCCCGCCGCCTTCGCGGCACCCGCGTCGGCCTTGTACGCGTCCAGCACCGCCACGGGCCACGGGTCTTGTGCGTACGCGACCCAGGCTGTCGTGTACATATCCACGTCGATACCGATAAAAGATGCCGGCAGATCGTGCGCGCTTTGGACGCAGCGTTCGGACAAGAGCGCGGGTGGGCCCTTGGCCATCTCGTAAGGGTCGAATTGACGCAAGTGACCGGCGTCAGTGACTTCGTACGCCTGCCAGACCTCATGGTCCAACAGCACGTAGACGTATCCACTACGCAGAATGCGCAGCGACTGTTGCAAGTCGGGGTGCGTCGTTGCGCCGTGCCTGTGCAACGATGCTGCCTTGGGAATGACGGCCGGGCGCAGCAACAGGATCGGGATGCCGGTGCGCCGGCAGGCGGGGCAGCTGCCCAATGGCAGGGGCGACGTCTCTTGGGCGGCAATAGCTAATTGGCTGCTGGTGGTCATGGCGGGGAACCTACTTGGTCAAGATGGGTGGCAATGCGGTGCCAGGCATGGTCGCCATACGCAGCCAGCACGGTGGACGCACCGCCGGGCGCTGCACGGGCAAGTGCGAGTCGCAGCGGTTCGTAATCGAGTAAGCGCGGGTGTATTGCGGCTTGATGCAGCGCCAGCACGATGATGTCCCGCGTATCCGACAGCCCCGCCTGCCGTGCTTGGCGTATCCAGCGAAAGGCTTGTGCGGCGGCCTGCGGGGGCAATAGCGAGGGACCTTGCCAGCGACCCGTTGCGTACGACAATGGCAATTGCAGCGATCGGCGCCAGGCCGACAGCAGTTGCGCAATTAGCGGCGCGTCACGTTGAGTCTGTCGGGCAAGCGCTGGGAGCTGGATCGACGGCTGAAGCGCGGTGCCGGCCGCTGGCCCGGTCATCGTCGCGCTTGTTGTTCCAATCCCGACATCAATCCCCGTACTGCGCTGGAAACCACTCACCATCGCAAGCGATCCCCAACTGGTGGGCAGCAACCACGTGCGTATCGGCCACATCAGCGGCCCCAGCGTTTCAGCGTGGATGGACGCGGCCAGCAGTTCCAGGCGCAACGGTTCAAACCATGGTGACATTCCGCGCGGGGAATCGGCCGAAAAGTCCATGCAGCGCGCGGCCACGTGATCGGCCAACGTCTGCCCGTCCAGGGGACTGAGCAGGCAGCCGCACACATAGCGACGGCGGCGGGCGGCGTCCGCCTGCGCAAGGCGTCGGGCCAGCTCCATGAGTTCGGGCGCGGGCACATCCGCACATCCCGCCAACCGGACCAGCACTGGGCATGCCTTTGGCGAGTGGGCCAGGTCGGGGCGCGCGACGGTCGTTGACGCACCGGCGCCCAACACCTGGGTCAACGACGCAAGACTCAGCCCATGCTCCGGCGCGCAGTCCGCCAGGGGATTCAACAACAGGTAGACGCTGTCATCTGCTGCGCGGCGCTCTGCGACCAGGGCGGCCATCGTGCCTGGCGTCGTGGTGTCTGTCGGCATCATGCGTGCCGCGGGCCGGACCGCCCCCTTCGTAGCCGCCTTCGTAGCCGCCGTCATATTGCCCAACGTCACCGTGCGCCCCGTCATCGCGCGCGTTCCATGCAATCGTCCAGCAAGCCTTCGACGACATCGCCCGCCATCGACAGGGAATTGCCGCCGCCGCCCGCCTGCGCCACCGGGCCTTTTAGGTTGATGGCAAGTGCTTCCAATGTGATGCCGGAGCCGTTGATCGTGATGGTGCCGCCCGGCCCCTTGATGACCACGCTTTGCGCGGCCTGCAATTCCAGCGTCACCGTCTTGCCCTCGATCCGCTCGCCCGCATGCACCTGGAAATGCCCCTGCACCTTGTGTTCCACATGGCCGCCCGTTTCAATCCAGTGATTGGCCACCGTCTTGTCGCGGCGGTTGTTGCCCACGTCTTCCGTGCGGTCGCGGCCGGTGGCGATGGTGTGGTTGCGGTCGATGGTCAGGAAGTCGTCCTGGCCGACGGTGTGGCGGCGGTCCTGGCCGATGTGGACCTGTTCATCGCTGCCCACCGATTCGCTGCGGTCGTGGCCGATGGTGATGGTTTCGTCATGCTCGACCTGTTCGCTGCGGTCGTTGCCGACGAAGGTGGTCTCGTTGTGGTTGACGTGGAGGTTCTGGTCTTTTTGCGCGTGAACGTAGATCTCTTCTTGATCCCGTTCGTCTTCAAAGCGCAGCTCGTTATAGCCCTCGCCCTTGTGCGTCTGGCTTTTGATCGTCATGCGCGTTTTGTGGCGCGGCAGCTCGTAGGGCGGCGGGTTGATCGACCGGTGCGTTCTGCCCGTGACGATCGGCTGCGAGCTATCGCCATCCAGAAAGCTGACGA